>NZ_JBHZPE010000078.1:0-13187 GCF_042787985.1 Peribacillus sp. YIM B13481 | reverse complement strand
TGATGTCGCTAGTACACACTCTACAGCCATCGTTTTCAAAGCTTTGTTACCTTGTGTGGTTTTACTCGTTTTTTTTTTACCAGCACTTTCGTAATTTCCAGGACTCACACCAGCCCAAGAGGCAAGATGTTTAGCTGACTTAAATACAGACATATCAACGCCCATCTCTGCAATAAAAGTAGCTGCGGCAGCTTTGTTCACACCAGGTATACCATCCAATAATTCTACTTCCTTACGATAGGGGGACAGGAGTTGATCGATTTGTTTTTCCAATTCTTCTATGGTTTGTTCTAAATAACCCATATGCTCCCAATGGTAACGCAGCATATCACGATGATGACGGCGAATACGACCATTAATTGCACTGGCAATGTCAGTAATACTTGCTTTTGTACGCCAATCCACCATTTTTCGAAGACCATCGGTCTCTATTTTTTCACCGTTTAGAATCGCTTCAAGGATACGGCGTCCCGATACACCAAAAATGTCTGATAGAACGGATGTTAGCTTGATATTAGCATCTTGAAGAATTTTGTGAATGCGATTCTGCTCTGATGTGCGATGATGAATCAATTTTTTTCGATAACGAGTAAGATCTCGTAAATCACGAATATCCTCTGGTGGTACAAAATTGCTTTCAATAAGTCCGCATCTTAGAAGCTTGGCAAGCCATTCGGCATCTTTTACATCAGTTTTACGCCCTGGAACATTTTTGACATGCCTGGCATTGGCAAGAACAAGGTGAAAAGATCCTTCGAGTATATTCCATATTGGTTTCCAGTAGACTCCGGTACTTTCCATCACAACATCGGATACCTGAAGGGTAGCGAGCCAATCACTTAAAGCCAAGAGCCCCGTTGTTGTAGTTGAAAACGTTTCAATAGAGGTTTTTGGCTTTTTATCTAATGATCCAAATAATACACAGGCTACTACTGTTTCTTGGTGTACATCAAGGCCAGCACACCGTTCAATCATTGCTTCCATAGGAGAATCACCTCAAAAAAAGATTAACAATACATATGACAGGAGATTTGTTACAAAAATTTTTGTATACGTACTAGCAGTACACTAAATGGTTCTTCAATACTGTCACAACCAGTTTCTTATACAGGGTATCTTCTTTAAGATCCACCAAAAAAAGCTCAGCCTGGTTGTATTGTTATCATCCATTATTGTCAAGGGTTTAATGGGTTAGACTTTATTTTTGGGTAAAGAGCAGGTTTTCGTGCTAGATGGTGGCGGCGAGAATCGCCGCCATAGAAGTTTCTTATGGGTCTAAAGGACAAGATACCCAAATAAAAAATACATATTTACTATATTTTGGTAAAGTGGATTGGAGGGAAGGGTGGGGAATCATGAATAATGTTATCTTTATGTACATCCATTCCGCATACTCTTCGGCAAAAAATTCGGGGAGAAACCTGAACCCTATGTCAAAGAGTGTAAAAGACTATATGAGGAAAGTATTCCTAAATGTCCAAAATGTAGCAATAAAATAGTAAGGGATTTGCATAGTTGGGATGGTCATGGTCAAAAAATCTTTTACAAATGTACAAAATGTCCGTATACAGAAGAAACTGGAACATATAAACATGAAGAAGCTTATGACCAATATTATTGAAAAACTGATAGATGCATTGATCCCAAAAGGATTAGGGAAATTGGCTGTATAGCATTGTTGCTACCGTTCATAAAAGTAGACTTTTACGAACGAGTATTTCTTATGCAAAATCATCTTATTTTAACGTTCGTTAAAGCTGAAAAATACTTTATGAACGTTCTCTGTTTTGCATACACTTTTACGAACGTTTTTGATAGAATAAGAGAGAGAAAAGTAGAAGAAGGAGTAAAAAAATGGATGTCCGAAAATTTGGATACATAAGAGTGAGTAGCAAAGATCAAAATGAAGGACGACAACTTCAAGCCATGTTGGAAAAAGGTCTCAATGAACGTGATATCTTTTTAGATAAACAAAGTGGAAAAAATTTCAATCGGGTTCAATATCAATTATTAAAACGTATGATTCGAAAAGGAGATGTTCTTTACATTCACTCTCTGGATCGCTTTGGTCGGAACAAAGAAGAGATTCTACAGGAATGGAATGACATCACGAAAAATATCCAAGCAGATATCGTCGTTATGGATATGCCATTATTGGATACTACACAATTTAAGGATAGCCTAGGTACATTTATCGCTGATTTAGTTTTACAAATACTTTCCTGGATGGCGGAAGAGGAACGGGACCGTATACGAAAACGGCAACGTGAAGGAATTGATGTGGCACTACGAAACGGTGTGCCTTTCGGCAGACCGAAAGCTCAAGTAACGGAAGAGTTTAAAGAAGTCTATGATTTTTGGAAAGCAGGAGAGATGACAGCCGTTAAAGCCATGGCGGAATTAGGTGTTAAAAAGACGACTTTTTATAAGTTGGTTAAGGAATTTGAAAGTGACTTTAAAAAAGTCACTATATAATAGAAGAAACTCGTCAAAAATGATGAGAATGTTAACAGATGTGGAGACACTTCAACTCAAAAATGATCCTACAATTTATTTTAAAGGCTTAATTGTTGATGGGAGTAAAAGTAAGTCTGTTGTTCTTGCAGCAGCAGCAGCAGTACTAACAGCAAAACTAATTAATAACTTTAGGCCCCAATATATAAGCATGGTTGGTATAGCAGCTGGGAAACGTGGGCAAATGAATTATGGAGATATAATTATTCCAACTGAGGTTTTGGATTATGGAAGTGGTAAGATTGTATCAGTAGATGATTCAAAAGAAGGAGAAACTGAAGATTTTTTATTTCAGCCAGATCCCAAATATTTAGATTTGGATGTTGAAATTAAAGAGATAATTAACAAAGACTACAGTAAACAGTTAAGTGAGATAAAGCGGACATGGCCTAGTGACAAACCAGAAACTTCACTAAGTCTAGTCGTTGGTCCTATGGCATGCGGGTCAGTTGTAGTACAAAATGATGAGATTATCAAACGTTTTATAGATCCTTACAATAGAAAATTAAAGGGACTTGATATGGAGTCGTACGGTGTGTTTTATGCTGTAGAGAATTTCTTTACTCCAAAACCAAAAGTAATTGTATGTAAATCTGTTTGTGATTTCGGAGATAAAGATAAAAACGATTCATATCAAGCATATTCTGCCTACACAAGTGCAGCGTTTCTAAAATACCTAGCATTAAACGAATTTAGCTGGCCTATTTCTGAAATAATCGTTGCCGCGATTTTTCTCCAATACCGGGGATCGATTGGATTATCTTCATTAGCAAGATCATTCATCTGCTTTTCAAGGACTGCAAGATGCTCTTAATAATGAAGCAGCATGTTTACATACATTTCTAGGGTGAATAGATGGCTTTGTAATGGAGCTTTTCAGAATGGATTCCGATCAGCTGCTGCCATAAGTGCTTTTGCTTTTTGAGCAGCCCAACTACCAGATCTTCGTACACATAAAGATGCAATCATCTCTGTTAATTTTTCCTCTCCAGCGCTCAGAACTTCATCTGAGGTAGGGAACGCCAACAATGTTTTCAAAGATACAACAGAATGTAAATCTCCAAATACACCCTTATATTCAGGAAATACCTGATCTAAAACAGCTTGGAATTACAGCTTAACTCCAAATGGATGTTATAAATAAGACATTCAAAACACCTCCGAAAATTGGTAAGGTACAGTCAAGGAAATATTCAGGGGGATAAGTATGCAAAGAAACTCCGAAAAAGAAGCTCGTTCATTTGCTATTGAAGGATTTTAATTTGCATTTCATCCAAAAGCTATCTATACAAAGTCAAAAGGTTGTATCATGCTTATATAGGGTTTTAGAATAAAGGTATTAGATATGAGAGGTGTATCATTTTTGTATAGAGTGGCTATTTGCGATGATGAGGAAAAACAAAGTGAGCTTGTTAAAAGCTTCCTAATTACTTTATCCATAAAAACAAATATAGAATTTGAAATCGAATTATTCGGCTCGGGGGAGCAGTTGATATCCTACTATGAGTGCAATGAAACTCCATTCCATATTTTAATTTTGGATATTGAAATGGGTGGGATAAACGGGATTCAAACAGCCCGGAAAATAAGAGGGTTAAATAACCTGGATGAACAAATTATTTTTCTGACAAGCTACCCTGAATATATGGTGGAAAGTTTTGATGTCATGACATTCCAGTATTTGATAAAACCTATTGCCGCATCGATCATGGAGGAGAAAATCCTCAAGGTATGCCAATATTTTCAAGCGCTTGATAAAAAGTTTATGGTCATCAAGTCATCTTATGAAGAAGTCATTATAAAATATGATGACCTCATTAGTATTGAAGCCGCCAAAAGCTTAACTATAAAAAGCAAACTACATTTCACCACCACTAATCAAACCTATGAAAGTAAAGGCATCATTTCAGATTATGCTTTGGCCTTAAAGGACTGTAACTTCTTACAAATCCATCGTTCCATTATTATTAATCTGCTTCATGTGAAGAAATTTGCTAGCGGAGTGGTTCTCATGTCCAATGGTATGGAATTACCTATAGGCCGTTCTAAAATTAAAGAGATTAAAGATACTTACACCAAATTTATGATTATGAAGGTCGATTGATATGATTCAAAATAATTTTCTTATTGTCTTCAGTATTATATTTGTGATGGGCTTGCAAATTAATTTTTTCTTCAACTCGGTTTTTGATAAATCAGCTAAAAAACAAAACCGATTCATTTACTTCCTTATCTTTGGGGTGCTTGATTACACCTATCTGGTTATTCCTATCTCTCCTATTTTATCTTTGATTCTACAATTGCTCATAATATTTAGTTTTGCGCAATCTTATCAAGTAGAAATTAAAGAAAAGATCATTTTTTCTTTGTTTTACGGTGTTTTAATATCTCTCGTTAATTTTATATCTCTTTATTTTTTTTATACCCTATATTCAGTTGAGTTTAGCTTTGACCCTGTAAAAGAACATGATCCAATAGCCTACACGAAAGCTATTTTACTCAGCTGCATGATCATGTTTGCTATCATTCAGATCATACGACTACTTGCAAAACGTAGAAGTTACTCTTTGCATTATCGTTACTACATATTTTTTTCGGTTATTCCTATCGTAAGTATATACCAACTGAATATTCTAACTTATAAGGACGCCTATTCTTTCATATCCGTCATAGTATTACTATTTTTAAACGTTATGATTTTCTATATTTTTGATACGATCATTGATAAATTTCAATTCATGCATGAGAATACTCAGTTGCAACATCAGATGGACTATCAGGATGCGAATTACGAAAAAGTCGTTCACAGCTTCAAATCCATTAAAAGAATCATTCATGATACGAATCAGCAGTTTTTGTATATTGAAGAGTGTATTAAGCGAAATGAGTTAACAACTGCACTGGAACATATTAAGACGACATTAAATAAAGTCGAAGGAGCCTATCAGCGGGTTAATACGGGGAATCTCGTTATAGATGCTCTTGTCACTAATACGCTTAGTATTGGACAAGCCAATGGCATAAGAATAGATACAAAGATTAACTTATGTTCACAAGTAGTCCATATTGACCGTTATGACTTATGTGTTGTCATTGGAAATATGCTAGATAACGCAATAGAGGCTTCTAAAAAGTCGAAAGTCGCAGAAGATAGGTACATTCTTATAAAAATACATTCTACCGAGTCTACCCTTCTCATTCACATCATGAATCATGTGGAGAATGAAGTTGCCCACTTAAACAGCCAAAAATCAAACCCGGAATTTCATGGTATTGGATTAACGAACATAGCTAGAATCTGCGACAAGTACGGTGGTCATATGACCATTGAAACAAAACATAAAGTATTTCATAATATGGTCCTACTGCCATTTTAAACGAACAATCCTTAGACAACATGTTGTTTAGGGATTGTTTTTTGCGTTTCAGGGCGCTTTTCATTCTAACAGTATTCTTCCTTGTATGATGAATTCAGTAAGTCACATCTAGAAGAAATACGATGGGGAATTAATAATGAAGAAGATGATTTCTATAGTAATGACCGCTATGCTTATTGCAATACCGGTCACCCCTGCTTTTGCTTTAACGAATAATGAAACAGTAAAAGAAAAGGCACAGGAGCTCGCCTCGAAGTTGTTGTCCGATTATGGTGTTAGTGGAATACAGTATGCGATCCGCTTGTTAGGACAGAATAGCGTTGGTAAAACAATAATTATGAAGATGATTATAAACTTATAATATTAAATAGAGAAGAGGAATGCCTTATGAAAGTACGTAGTCAAATTACATTTGCTAGTCTGGCCCTTTTAATAACTGGAAGTTCCCTGCTATACACTTCGCCAACCTCAATTGTAAAAGCAGAGCTCACTCAAAATGAATCTAGTTCTTTACAAACAAGCACTCAACAAGATCATAATTCCGTCAAGCAAGCTATGCGGGATACATTGCAACTTGGATTCCCGGGGATACTTGCTAAAACTTCTGAGGGTGGAAAAAAGTGGGGTTATGCCACTGGGGTAGCGAATCTGAGCACCGAGAAACCAATGGAAACAGATTATCGCTTTCGCATTGGCAGCGTGACGAAGACGTTCACCGCAACGGTTGTACTTCAATTAGCTGGAGAGAACCGCTTGAATCTAGACGACTCCATCGAAAAATGGCTGCCTGGTGTCATTCAAGGAAACGGATATAATGGTAATCAGATTACCATCCGGCAGATATTGAACCATACAAGTGGTATCGCCGAATACTCAAGATCCAAAGACGCTGATTTTATGGATACAAAAAAATCGTATACGGCTGAAGAAATAGTGAAGTTGGGGATTTCTCTGCCCCC
The DNA here is from genome assembly GCF_042787985.1 of Peribacillus sp. YIM B13481. Taxonomy (NCBI): domain Bacteria; kingdom Bacillati; phylum Bacillota; class Bacilli; order Caryophanales; family Bacillaceae; genus Peribacillus; species Peribacillus sp. YIM B13481. The sequence goes on along the minus strand of NZ_JBHZPE010000078.1, from coordinate 6,337 downwards.
AGACTTTGTTCCAGGAAAGGGCTGGTCTTATTCAAACACAGGATACGTATTATTGGGTATTCTTATTGAAAAAGTAACCGGAAACAGCTACGCGGAAGAGATTGAAAATCGGATTATTGAACCGCTTGAATTGTTGGATACATTCCTACCTGGCAATTCAAGCGTTATTCCAGGCACCAAGCATGCCCGGGGATATTCCCAACCAGACGAAACAAGTGAGATAAAAGACGTAACTTATTATAATCCAAGTGCAGGAAGCTCGGCTGGAGATATGATTTCTGATGCTGATGACTTAAATAAATTCTTCTCTTACTTGCTCGGTGGCAAGTTACTGAAGGAAGAGCAACTAAAACAAATGCTTACTACAGTTCCTGTAGGAAGAAAAGGAATCGAAGGATATGGTCTTGGAATCTTTGAATTTAAGCTTTCAAATGGTGTCTCGATATGGGGACACACAGGTGGCATTCTAGGGTTTTCTACGATTGCTGGAGGTACACTTGGAGGCAATCATACGTTGGTCGTCAGTTTGAACAGTTTGGGTAGAGATAACAGTCCTAATCCTTTTAAAAACATTTTATTTGCTGAATTTAACAAGTAGGAAATACGGAAAAAGCGGAAAAATTTCATCATAGTTTTTATAGTTAAAAATATATCTTTCTGGTCCAAAAGCCCCAACTCACTTCGGGGCTTTTGGAATTATGGCGGCAACCCAACGATATTAAGTTAATAAAAAAAATCCTCCATACAATGAATAAATACGCTACTCTTTCTGCAGAAGACCATATTATGGGTATGAAATCATAAGTAAGTTAGAGCATTTTCCTATCGTTGCTGTAAAAGAGAATACAATTTATCCTCTGTTTAGAAGATTATTGAAAGAAGAATATGTTTCTTCATCTTAGCAAGATAGTACAGAGGCTTTGCCACCGAGAAAATATTATTCCATAACAAAAAAAGGAAACGAATACCTAACGCTATGTCCTTAGAATGGGATAATTTATTAATTGCTATAGCAGAAATTAAAGGAGTATAAAATTATGGATAACTATCTTGAAAAAATTGAAAAGTATTTAAAAGCTTTGTCCTCTTCCGAGCGTATTGACATTGTAAAAGAAATCAAAAGTGCAATGCTTGAGTTGCAAAATACTGGTCTTACTACTGAGCAAATCATCGAAAGGTTAGGAAACCCAAAAGAATTAGCGAAAGCATACTTAGGTGATGCCATTTCAAAGAACAGTAAATTTAGTTGGCGTAAACTCGCCGCTGTATTTGCTTTTTGTAGCAGCTTTGCAGGCGCCATCGGTATGTTTGTTTTGCCGATTATCAGTACTCTTTCCATTGCTTTAATGATAAGTGGAGTTATTACACCAATAGGCGGAATTATTAAATTTGTCGGGCATCTTATGGGATATGATATTACCGGAATCACAATCCAAATTGGAGCATTTACACCAAGCCCAATGCAGTTCTTACCAACTTCTATTGTGATTGGTGTGTTGATGTTTTTGTTGGGGAAAGTGTTATGGAGACTTACAATTAAATATATACACGCAATTAGTCAGAAGAAGAAAACACTCTGAATGTGAGCGCTAGCGTGGATCGAAACCACATCGTCATCCCAGATATGCAAATTTTTGTTATAATTTTTTTATATGGTTCGGACATTTATCAAAGTGTTCAAGCCTTTTTATGTTCCCGAAGATTCAAAATTTGTTACGTAAATTGGAGAGGTACTTGCTACTGGAGCCTTGGGGGGAGAGGAGTAGGATCAATTTTACATGTTACTGTGTCCTCGATCAACTCCATGTACTGTACATGGATCTTTACCCCCGAGTCTCAAAAACATCATGAGGTGGTACTTCCCCTTATTGGTGGCTCAATCACCGATTCTATGAACATATGTGGTCACCTTGTCGGGCTTAACGCACTATATTTTCCGTTTCGTGAGGTGCCCCATTTACAACATTGAAAGGAATAATTGATTCGCTACCATTTTTAAAGGTAATGTCTGCAAACAATACTTTAGAAGTTGAAAAATCAGCCTTCTCATCTGTAATTAGGTAGTTTTCAATTTTTCTGCTTTCCAAGTCTTTATTGCGTGTATCAATAGAACTTGAAACTAGTCCATCAACATCCCCTTTTTTGCTTGACCTTAGGCTAGGGAATGAACTAGACGGAAGACTGTGTGGGGAAATAATCCATCATGTTACACTGAGAGGGTACTTCTAGACTATACTAATTTTATTGATGGAGGATTTTCTAATGCGTAAAAAAAGAGTTTCAAAAGTGCTCGCTGTAACGCTAAGCACGTCTCTAGCTGTGACTTACTTGATTGCTTTGGTCGGAGGGTATAGTGTCAGTACGGAACAGCTCCCTCTTAAGGGGCAAACAATCACAGCGATTCAGCCTGCAGCTGTTCCTACTGCTCCAAGCGGTCCGGTTGACCCCAAAGAAGTGGAGGCCTTCGCGGACAATTACTTTGGGGAAAGCCTGAAGAAGTTCAATGTCCCGGGTGCCATGTTCGTCGTCGTTCAGGACGGACAAGTGGTATTATCCAAAGGATACGGGTATGCAAACAAAGAAAGCAAAACCCCAGTTGATTCCAATACCGTTTTTCGCATCGGTTCCATTTCTAAGACACTTACGGCTGCGGCTGTGCTGCAGCTTGCTGACCAAGGGAAGATCAAGCTGGATCAGGACATCCAATCTTATCTCGGAGGTATCACAATACCCAATTCGACAGGTAAACCGCTAACTATGGAAAATATGCTGACCCACATGACTGGGTTCGATTTCCCATATGAAAAAGACGATGACGCCTCGCCCGATCTTCTCAATCAAGAGAATTCTCTTCGAGATTTCTTAATGGATCGAATGCCAACCATCGTCCGGACGCCGGGGGAAGCCTACCAGTATGACGATTATGCTTTTGCTTTGGCGGGATATGCCGTGGAACAAGTTACCGGGCTCCCTTTTCATGAATACATGGATAAAAACATCTTTCAGCCGCTCGGCATGAATTCTTCCCATGATCTTGTAACCCCAGAGCTTAAAGCCCGAATGGCTGCAGCTTACGATCCGGAAGGCACGCCATATCCGGAGTATGGCCTTTATCCTACGGACATGCCTCAGGGCGGAATGTTGTCCACCGGAAGCGATATGGCTAAATTCATGACCATGCTTCTGCAAAAAGGAAAGGCCGGAGATCGGCAAATGTTAAGCGAACAAAGTGTTCAGCGAATGAGCAAGTTTTCCGTTTTCGCTCATCCGGCCATACCTATTACAAGCTATGGATTTGAAAGCATTTTCAATGAACTGTCGAATGGTCAGTATGTCGTCAGCAAAGGTGGGAACATCCCCGGACATGCCTCATTTACATGGCTACTGCCTGAGCGCAAAACGGGAATGTTCGTCATTTATAATAATGATTCCGAATTGCGCTCGGATTTGTATGCTGCCTTTATGGACCATTATTATCCGAAGAGCACCAAGACGCCTGAATCGGTATCACCTCTGACAGAACAGCAAGCCGCGCGTTACGTCGGATTATACAAAGACCTGCATACCCCGTCATTTGTGACTAGAATTACGTACAATAACGGACAACTTGTAGCGGAAGACAGATACAAATTGAGGAATAGCAAGACTACTTTGAAAAAGATAGATCCCTTGTTGTTTATGGATGACCACGGGAAGAAAATAGCATTTATTGAACAAAAGGATGGCGGTATTGCTAATATGTACAGACCTGCGAAGTCACCGATAGCCTATTCGCCCAAAATACAGGAAAAAGCGCTGTTTTTCGATGTCTCGAAAGAAAGCCCCTACCAACCGTCTATTGAAAAGCTCCATTCGCTGGATATCATCAATGGAAGAGATGGGCGCAGCTTTGACCCCAAGGCGCCCATGACCCGTGCGGAATTCATCACAATGCTACTGCATGCTGTCGGCTATCCGCCCTCCAAATCGAAATCCGGTTATACGGATATCGAACACCATTTTGCGGTCAAAGAGATACAGGCAGCGGTCGAGCAGCATTGGTTGGGGGAGGAGACTGGAGGCCGATTTGAACCGGATCGCACGATAACTCGGGAAGAAATGGCCGTCATTTTAACGCGCATTCCTCTTCCATGGCCGCTTGGCGATGAGGTGCGATTGGCAGGGCAAACCGATGAATCGGCTATCAAGGCCGTAAGCAAGCTTGTTGCTGCCGGAGTTACGGATCCAGTCACAATAACCAATTCTGATGGTTCAGTCGATTTCCGGTCCAAAGCACCTTTGCTTCGCCAAGAAGCCTCCTATTTCATTGACAAGATTCTATTTGTTCCTTAATCTCTTATCGGCCGTTACAGCCGCATTCGTACCGTGACGGAATCTCCAATCATGACTAACTTGTTGTTTGCTTCCAGTTTCATTTTTCACTACCTTTACGCTTGGTACATTCTATTCGTGAGGGTAGAGTGTCTGGTGCCCTTATTATGGGTAAGATTGGCTCCTATGCTCGACAGAACAAGGTTGCCAAAGCACTTAATAAACACAAGTTGACTTGTTTATTTTTTGGTTGTAGAAGAGCCTGAAATACATTTTAGAAAGAAAATCACACTTGAGAATGAGCTTCATGTTCTTGAAAAAGAAAAATATGATGAGTTGTTTTCTGAAGTTAAGCATTATTTTGATAAGATTCTAGAATTTGGTGTGAAAAATAACTGATAATAAAATTAGAAAAATGGAAACTGTAATAATTCTTCTTGACTGAATTACTACAGTTTCCATTTTTTGTCTGAAAGATCAAAACAGTCTAATACTTTATTTTCGGGTTATTATTTGTTTTCTGTTTATTAGAATCAAATAGTCTAAAACTTATTTCTCAAGAGCTGACGATTTTTAAACTTGAAAACCGCGTTAAATCAACAACTCGAGTCTAATACTTTATTTTCTTCGGACACCTGATCTAGGAAGTGAGTAATTCACTTTACAAAAAACAAACAAGCGTACCCTAAGTATGTATATGGGTACGCTTGCAAGTGTAAGTGTGTATAGGTTATTATTGTTAAATCAATTTATGTGATCCCTCGTTTGCAATTAGCTTTAAATGTTCAAAACCCTGTCTTGTAATAAGGAGTGTACTTCCTTTCATTTGGACGCTGTCTTTCAGCAGCACATCAGATCCACGTCTCCAAAGAAGGTAAACATACTTAGTGTTTTTTCCAAGTTCAACGCTTGCTTCCCGAGCAGTCATAATGTCGTCCCACACCTTAATAATACGCACCTCCTGATTTAAAATATCCCTCCACGTAATTAAATTTATACCACAAAGTATCTTGATTTACTCTTAATTTTTATCTTTCGTCTAAGCGTTTTCTTCGCTGCAATTCCCTTCTTTCTCGTTCTTGACGCTCCAATTCTCTTGCTCTTTCATTCCGTTTTCCAAGGCTGCCATAAAGTAAATTACGCTCATTTTTCATCATAGACAACTTATAATGAAAACTCGATTCTTCATCAATCCCATAATGCTTTTTAAGAAAATGGATATTCCTTTTAGCCATATCATATTGCTTAAATTGATAATAATTTTCTTGCTTAAATTTTGTTTTATCATCAGACTTTTTATAGTCTGTAATTAAAGGATAACTATTTTTATAAATAGAAAAACAGTCCTTCATTTTTTCAAAATCAAATATTTCATCATCAATGGCAGTTAGCTGTTTTTCAAAGTTATCTATAAGGTTTTCTGTTTTAATTTCAACCTCATTTAATTCTTCCAGTGAAATATTTTCTTTATAAAGGGGTACAGCCACATGCCCATCAAGCCAAGAAAATAGGTCACCCCCAAAACGATAAATTGAGCTTATAAGTTACAAGAAAGTCCAAAATTTCGTTCTGGGGGTACTACAAAACTTTAACTTGATGGGCATGGGGTAGAGTCAGGAAAAGTGCGGATTTACAACGCTAAGCATTTTGACACAAGTCTTATGAGACATCATAAATCCTAATGTAGGGGTGGTTTGATTATGTACCAATAGGCTTTACTCTATTGAGATTGTGAAGTTTCCTACTTAAACTAACGGGGCAGCATTCCTGTAATCAGTGAAATTGAAGTTTGAACAAAAAAATAACCTCTTGGTAGAATGAGAGAGTCCTGAAGCTCGGCGAAGAAAAGGACAAAATACTCAAATACCAGGAGGCTTTAAAATGAATTATAACCAAAATAAGAAAATTGCTCAAATTACCTCTCAAACCCTGGGTGGATATTGCTAAATTTCAAGCATGTGGCACGTGCTCAAGACTTTAGAGGAATGGAGTTTGGATCACCTTGTTATTTTGAGAATACAAAAGA
>NZ_JBHZPE010000077.1:0-13197 GCF_042787985.1 Peribacillus sp. YIM B13481 | reverse complement strand
AGTATCGAATGAGAATTGTCTTTTTTTAGTTTGATTAACCGTACTAGTTAGAAAAACGTGAGTTTTTCAGCAGCCTCTCCTGACGGGTCCGCCTTTTTTGTCCCCCAATAAAAAAATGGACTCAAAAGTCGAAGCTCTTGAGCCCATTTTCATTATTCATTTAAATGCTTCTCGCGGATTTTTTCCATTTTCGTCATCAATTCCGTGCCAATCGTGGATTCGAATTCCGGATAGATGACCGTCATTTCATCCATCCACTCTTTCTTTTCATCATCTGACAATGTATAGATGTCGATATTCGATTTTTGCTTGATTTCCAGAAGCTGTTTCTGATTCAATTCATTTGATTTGATCCATAACCATTTCGTCGTATCATCCATCGCACGTTTGATTTGCAGCTGAATATCCAACGGGAGATTGTCCCAAAACGGCTTGTTTATCATGACGACATACCCTAAATACCCGTGATCACTGATCGTTAAATATTTTTGCACCTCATATAATTTCTTGGAATAGATATTCGAAATCGTATTTTCCTGGCTGTCCGTTTTATTGATTTCAAGGCTTTTAAACGTTTCATTAAACTCCAGCTCCGATGTTGTCGCCCCAAAATGCTTGAATTGGCTTGCCAGGACTGCACTTGGCATGATTCTAAAACTCTTTCCCGCAAAATCCCTTGGATGCCGTATCGGTTTATTGCTTGTAATCTGTTTATAGTTATTCGACCAAAATGCGAGTCCCTCGATATCCATGGAATTCAGCTGCTTAAGCAGTTCTTCCCCCACTTCACCATTCAAAGCTTCCTTTAGCGCAGTGTCCGTTGGAAAGACGTAAGGGAGGTCCAATAGCATCCATTTTTTTGATATATTCGTAATCTTAGATGTAGTTGGAGCAATCATCTGCACCTTGTTTTCTTGTAACGCATTAATTTCTTCATGATCACTATATAATGATTGATTAGGGTAAACTTCAATTTTGACACGATGATCTGTATATTCATCGACAAGTTTGGCAAATCGGTTCGCAGCTAGCCCCTTAGGCGTATTTTCGGCAACGACATGACTGAACTTAATTACGATTTGATCCTTCATCCCCACCTGCTCCTCATCCTTCGGCAAATTGAAACCGAAGCTTGTGAAGAACGATTGAAACGATATATAAACTGCTATCAACAGCCCCATGCCAATTAAAATGAAATACCCCCATAATGCACGCATATCGACAACTCCCTACCGCTCACTTCACATTATCACTATTCTATCACAGCCTTTTTGCTGTCGTAATACAATGCGGGAAAAAGTAGCGAAAATAGATAGAACTTCTGTTACTATTAAGTATAGAAGTAATGGAGGAACAACAATGGATAAATCCTTTCATATGCCCATTCAATTTAAAATCACCCTGCTATCATTCGTAATCGTCGCTTTTTCGATACTTATAGGCGGGATTTTTATATTTGGAAATATCGTTTCAGTCAGGGAAGATGAAATCGGCAAACGTTCCATGATCACTGCACACACCATTGCCGAACTCCCTGAAGTACAAAGATTGGTCCGTGAGCCTGAAGGATGGACGCAACTCAATCCGATGATTGAAAACTTAAGGAAAATCCATCAAGCGGATTATATTGTTGTGCTCAACAATCAGCATATACGCTATTCCCACCCGGTGTTCAGACAATTGGGGACCCCATCTAGCAGCAATGACGAAAGCCCTGCGTTCGCTGAACATGAATACCTTTCAAAGGCGGCTGGCGAACTCGGCATTTCCGTTCGCGCCTTTGTCCCGATCCTCGATAAGGATAACGAGCAAATCGGCGTTGTACTGGTTGGGAACATCCTGCCGACGATACCGGAATTAATAAAGGATTTGAAAAGTGAAATCGCGATTATCCTTATCCTTACACTCCTATTCGGTGTATGCGGCTCATGGCTCTTGGCCAGACGGATAAAAAAAGAGACCTTCCAACTTGAACCGCATGAAATATCACGGATGTTGGTTGAAAGGACCGCTGCCTTCAATGCCATGCATGAAGGGGTCATCGCCATAGATAATAATCAAAAAATCACGATTTTCAATGAAAAAGCTAAGCAAATGCTCAATATCAACGGTCCAGTCATTGGCAAGAATATCAATGATATAATAAATGATACCCGGCTGCCAGAAGTGCTCGACCGGACATCCCCCATCTTCAATCAGGAAATATCCGTTCAAAACAGGAATATTGTAAGCAACCGGGTACCAATAAAGATTGCGGATAAAACGATAGGCGCCGTGGCCATTTTCCAGGATCGCACCGATGTGACGAAGCTAGCTGAAGAGTTGACCAGTGTCAAAGCATTCGTTGAAGCCCTGCGCGTTCAGAACCATGAACATATGAACAAACTCCATACGATAGCAGGATTGATCCAGCTAGGTAATCTGGATGAAGCACTGCATTATATTTTTCAAATCACGGAAGAGCAAGAGGAACTGACCAGGTTTTTAACGAAGCACATTCACGATGATAATTTAGTGGGGCTTATATTAAGTAAGATCTCCTTGGGAAGGGAACTCGGAATCGAACTCATCATGGACAAGCACACGAAATTGGACCAATTCCCAGCTGATATGGATCATCACGATTTTGTTTTGATAATCGGAAACCTGATCGAAAATTCGTTCGCTTCCCTAAAGCATTGTGCAGAAGAAACAAAACAGGTTTATCTATCCATTTACCAAGATGAACGGCATTGTCAAATCGTGCTTGAGGATAATGGACCTGGTATTCCCGAGGACATTCATAAAGATATATTCGAATATGGTTTTACAACAAAAGGTGCGGAAGGATCAGGAATTGGTCTTTATTTAATAGACCAAATTGTTAAAAAGGCGAACGGCGAAATGAAATTCACGACACGCCCTAACGAAGGGACAAGCTTTTTTATTTCTTTTCCCATGCACGATATAGAGGAGAACCAAAATGACTAAAGAATTTCGTGTACTTTTAATTGAAGACGACCCAATGGTCCAAGAGGTTAACAAACAGTTCATCGAGCGCCTGCCCGCCTTTAAAGTCGTTGATACAGCTTCAAATGGGCTTGAAGGTTTGGTGAAAATCAGGAAGATTAAACCCGATCTTGTCATTTTGGATATCTTCATGCCCTCTTTAAACGGGGTCGATACACTTTATCAAATCAGAAAAGAGCAAATTGATGTGGATGTCATCATCATTTCGGCGGCCAATGACCAGAAAACGATCCGAAAAATGATACAGAACGGGGCTTTTGACTATTTAATCAAACCATTTAAATTCGAAAGGCTAAAACATACACTTGAACAATATTTTGCTTTTCGGATGGAGGTTGAACCTGACCATCAAATCTCTCAAAATCAGCTCGACCGAATTCTCTTTCAAAATAAAACACCTTCCGAAACGAGTCCGAAATATGATGTTCCTAAAGGATTGAATGGAGCTACTCTTGAGCAAGTGACGAGATTCATAAAAACTCAGCCTGGATCTTTATCGGCAGAAGAAGTGGCTGATGGAATAGGAATCGCCAGAGTTACAGCAAGGCGTTATCTTGAATACTTGCACGGCGAAGAAGTCCTTCAGCTTGACGTCCAGTATGGCAGCATCGGCCGTCCAGTTAATAGGTACCGGCTTAGAAAAACTTAAATCGCATGGGGACCGGCCAGAACCGAAACGGTTCCCTGTTAACTTTCATTCATTTACGCTCCCGTCTTTCGATCATATATGCCCCACTTTCTCTTCAAAAGAAACAGCTCACACTCCGCCAACGCCGTCACTTCTTTAATGACATAGTCCGGCATGCCTCTTCTTAATAGAATTTCCGCAATAAGGTACGGTCTTTTCATATACTCTCCCCTCCCTATCCCTTAGTTGCCATCCTTTTATTTCATTATACAAAATAATCCAATAAAGAAAAAATAGTCAAAGCCCCATTTTCCAAAAAAATATCTGACTGATCGGGCCATTTAAATGATTTCCCTTCACTAAAATCCCGTTTTATAAAAGGAATGCTGGAGATGCAAAATATTTGCAGAATGTAGACAAATTAAAAAAGATCCAGTGATTTCAGAAACCCGCTCCCCTTCCATAGACTGTCTGCCATGCCTCATCAAAGTAAGCGCCTGCGGGGTCTCGTAGCCAGTTATTCGGCAGGAGTAACCGAGTTTTCTTAACACCATGATTCGGGGTGTGACCTATCAAACCTGCTTTTGTCTACAAACTGATATTTGTAAGTATTCTATTAAAATCATTTTCTAAAAGGGTGGGATTTCCGTCCAAAATGTATTAAATGGGTTTTTTAGAAGGCATGCAGCGAATAATATATTACTGCGAGCTAGGGGGATTATTATAAAACGGGGGTGGCAATATGGATTCAAAAGAGGCGGGCCATGCACCTCCTTTGATTTTTTTCACCTGTAAAGTTTACTATATGTAGTCAAATCCTTTAGCCGCTTTTCATTGATGGCAAAACCGATTCCCGCTTTATCAGGAACCTGGATCATACCATTTTTGACAATGACTTCCGGATCAATTATATCCCCTTCCCAATAGCGGGATGAGGATGATATATCCCCGGGAATCGTGAATCCTTTTAATGTGGCAAGAGCGATATTATGTGCACGCGATATGCCAAATTCAATCATCCCCCCGCACCAAACGGGCACATCATTTCCCAAGCATAGATCATGGATCTTGACAGCTTCTGTCCAGCCGCCGACTTTTGCCATCTTAATGTTGATCACCCCACAGCTCTCGAGTGACAGCGCACTTTTGGCATCATGAAATGAGTTTATGCTTTCATCAAGGCAAATGGGTGTCTGCAGCTGTTTCTGCAAAATGGAATGTTCAACAATATCGTCATGTCCCAGCGGCTGCTCAATCATCATCAGCTTAAACACATCAAGCTTCTGCAGATGTGGGATGTCATCGAGTGTGTACGCTGAATTGGCATCTGCCATTAGCGGGATATCTGGATAGGCCCGACGGATTTCCGATAAAAACTCCAGATCATTATGAGGATTGATTTTTATTTTATAACGCTGATAACCAGATTTTGAAAAATCCTCAATCTGGTGCATCGCGTCTTCAATATCATTGGATGCAACGACAACACCAGCGGCCACTTCACTTCGTTCGCCGCCAAAAAGCCGTCCGAGATAGATGCCATTCTGCTTCGCATATAGATCAAGTATTGCCTGCTCCAAAGCTGACTTCGCCATCGCATTCCGTCTGATTCCGCTCCATAAATTAGGCAGCTCATCAGGATGCCTAATCCGACCTGCCAATGTCAACGGTATTAAGAAGTCATCCAACATATGAAAGCATGTTTTGATCGTTTCCTCGGTATACCAAGGACTTGCAAAAGGCACCGCTTCCCCGTATCCAATCAATCCATCTTCATCCATGGCTTCGACAATTATCACTTCCCGGTCGGATACCGTTTCGAGATGCGTCTTAAATGGCCGCTTCAAAGGGGCCTTAACGAGCTTTAGTGAAATGGAGGATAACTTCATTGCCATTCCCCCATTCTCTTCTTCAGTTCCCTTCTCAGTAGCTTGCTCGCTCCATTACGGGGAAGCTCCTGACAAAAAATCACGTTCCGGGGAATTTTATAGGCCGCCAAATATTCTCTGCAATACTCCAGCAGTTCACTCTCATTAGCCTCAGCGCCTTGATGCAAGACGACAAAAGCGAGTGGAACCTGTCCCCATTTTTCATCGTCAATCCCCGTCACACCCGCTTCGAAAATATCAGGGTGCTTACAAAGGACATTTTCAACCTCAGCCGGATAGACATTCTCACCGCCGGATATGATTAAATCCGAGCGTCGGTCTAGCACATACAAAAAGCCTTCTTCATCCAGATAACCAAGGTCCCCTGTATATAGCCATCCATCGGTAATAGCCTGCAGTGTAGCGTCCATTCGATTAAAATAGCCTTTCGTCACATTCGGACCTGAAACCACGATTTCCCCCACTGCACCCGGTTCACAAATATTGCCGTCTTTCTCTATCCGTAACTGCGAAGGGAACAAAGGTTTTCCCGCTGATCCGATTTTTGCCATGCTATACTCCGGTGCAAGTGTCACAATCTGTGAGGACGTTTCTGTCATCCCGTACGTCTGATAGACTGGAATCCCTTTTTCCTTACATACTTCAAGTAAATGAACGGGTGCTGGGCCGCCGCCTAACAGCATACAGCGAAAAGCTTCCGGATAGCTTGTTCCCTTCAAATCCTGCAACATCCTATTCACCATCGCCGTCACGACCGAAATGATCGTCACTCCATTTTCCTGGATGCTCAGGTTTGCTTCCCGTTCGTCGAACCGTTCAGCCAAAACGACCTTCATGCCATAAATCACATTTTTCATCAGGATGGATAAGCCGCTAATATGAAAGATCGGAACTGCACAAAACCAAGAATCCCCCTCATGCAAGCCAAGGTTCAACACCGACCCGACAGCACTCCACCAATGGTTGCCGAAGGTTTGGATCACACCTTTTGGATTTCCTGTCGTACCTGAGGTATACATGATCGTAGCCGTATCCTCAAGATAAAACTCTTGAAGAATCTCTGCCGCTCCTTCATCCGGCAATTCTTCCATTAAGTGAAGGTGTAAATTTGGGAGAATACAACCAATTTCCGAGAGTTTTTCGGAAAAGGAACCTTCTGAAACAAGATAGGAAGTCTCACTATCCTCAATCTGCCAGGCCAACTCTTTTGCCGTTAACTTATTATTCAGCATCACAATTTTCACACCGAGATAAAATAGTGCGTGGATAACGACAACACCATCAATATGGTTACGGAGTAAAACCGCGCATGAATCGCCAGCCCTCAGACCAATGCTTGCCAGCTTGCCAGCCATCTTCTCCGATAATGTATGCAGTTCAAGAAAGCTATACGTATGGCCTTCAAATTCAATTGCCGGGCGATCTGGTGAAAGATGCGCCCGGTTTTTCAGCCAGTTCGGCAACTTTTCTTCTGCCATGATTGCTTATCCTCCTCCATTTGATATAGAAAACAGCCCGGCGATTATCCGCCAAGCTGTCAGTCTCATCATTTCACGCGTTTCATCAAGGGAAACGAGGGAATTGCCCAAAGTCCGGATTGCGTTTTTCTTTGAATGCATCGCGGCCTTCTTTTGCTTCTTCAGTTGTATAGTATAAAAGTGTAGCGTCACCAGCCAATTGTTGAAGACCTGCAAGGCCATCAGTATCAGCGTTCATTGCCGCCTTCAAGAAACGAAGTGCAGTTGGGCTCTTCTCAAGCATTTCTTCACACCATTTAACGGTTTCCGCTTCTAATTGGTCTAAAGGTACCACCGTGTTTACCAATCCCATATCCAATGCTTCCTGGGCATTGTATTGACGGCATAGGTACCAGATTTCACGTGCCTTTTTATGGCCTACGATACGTGCCAGGTAGCCAGAGCCATAACCGGCATCAAAGCTTCCCACATTAGGTCCAGTTTGTCCAAATACTGCATTGTCAGCAGCGATCGTCAAGTCACACACCACATTCAGAACATTACCGCCACCAATTGCATATCCTGCAACCATCGCTACGACCGGTTTTGGAATTACACGAATCAAACGCTGCAAATCAAGAACGTTTAGACGTGGAATGTTATCTTCACCTACATATCCGCCATTCCCGCGTACTTTCTGGTCTCCGCCTGAACAGAATGCTTTGCCGCCTACACCAGTTAAAATTATGACACCTATGCTGGAATCATCACGCGCCCTTGCGAATGCATCAATCATTTCAGCAGTCGTTTTTGGCGTGAATGCATTATGTACATGCGGTCGGTTGATGGACACTTTCGCAATCCCGTTATATTTTTCATATAAAATTTCGTCATACTCACGTATTGTTTCCCATTGTACCGTCATTTTAATTCCTCCTCCGATTTCGCTTCAAAAACTCACTTATTATTTTACCAAACTTTTCTCCATCTTCCACATGAATCGCATGTCCGGCATCATTTATTATTTTCCATTCAGCCTGCTTCAGCTTTTTTTTCATCGAGTCCGCAATTTCACAAAACTTAGGATCGAGTTCACCGGTTACAAGAAGCACAGGGAAATCAAGGTTTTTCAGGTCTTCCCAGTAAGAAGCCTGACTGCCGGTCCCCATACCAAGGAGGCTATTGTAAAGGCCGGCTGGGACATTTGCCTTCCTCTGCTCCCGAATGGCTGACCTGGTTTTGGCCGACAACCGTTTTTGACTTTCAAACAGCGGGATGTTTTCCCATTGATCCACAAAAGCTTCCACGCCCTTTTCAAGAATCCTTTCAGCAAGCTTCCTATCATTTTGCCTTCGGATTTCCCGCTCCTCTTCTGTTAAAAGGCCTGGTGAAGCGCTTTCCAATATCAATGTATCAACATACTCAGGATACAAACAGGCAAATCCCAATCCAAGCCTGCCGCCCATCGAGTATCCAAGGATATGGGCTTTCGGGAAATGTAACTCATCCAAAATGTACTTGATATCTTCAGCCACCCGCTCCATCCCATACCTTCGATGATCGGCCGGTGACGCAGACATGCCATGACCGATGATATCGACCATGATCATTGTATACCTATCACGCAATAGCGGAATGAGGAAATTCCATGTATCCCGATTTCCCGTAAATCCATGCAAAAGTACAAGAGGTTCTCCATTTCCCGTTATTTCAACAGCATAAGTGACATCCTTGCTGACAATATTCATGATATTTCCCTGTCTAACACCATTTTTATTTCCTGGGAAACAAAACTCCACAAATTTCGATGCTTTTGTAAATTGGACTCCCTTTCGGTCGGCACCTCAATGATTTTCAGACCTTGAATTCCAAATGACTCTGTAAATACCTTCTTTAACTCATCCCAATTTTGCACCTTGTTGTATTTACCGCCATACAGCTTTGCAGTATGGGAAAAATCAAGCCCATGAGGGGTGCCGAATAGCATTTCGAAATGTTCTTTCTCATTCGCCTGTGGCAAGAAGGAGAAAATGCCGCCCCCATCATTATTAATCAGCAATATGGTGATATTTTGTTTTTGAAGTTTTGCTGCAAGCAAGCCATTCATATCATGGAAAAAGCTTAAATCCCCGATTGCCAGTACTGTATTTTTCGAAACCGTACTTACTCCAAGAGCAGTGGAAACGACCCCATCGATGCCATTCGCCCCACGGTTTGCAAAGGTTTTGATTCCTTTTCCATTATTCAAAAAGAATGTATCCAAATCTCGTATGGGCATACTATTCCCGACAAATAAGGTGGATTCCAATGGCAACATATCAGCAAGCAGGGAGAACAGCTTGCCTTCACTTAATTCCTCTTCATCCCTGATGGAAGCTAAGGCATTCTTCGTTGCTACGTTGACAGTTTGCCATAAGCCAAGCCATTTATCATCTGAGGCATCAGTAACTTTTTCACAAACACGCTGGCAGAAATCTTTCTCTTCGCTGTAAATCATGTTCGTTGCCACTCCGGCTGGTTCGCGCCAACCCGCTCCGCCATCGACGACCAAAGTGATTGCTTGTTTTTGTTTTTTCATGAATAACAATAAGGGTTTAGAAACAGGCATTGTCCCAAAACGTAAAATCACGTCCGGCCTGAAAGCCGCTTTTGCCGCTTCATCGCGTAGAAACGTATCATACGCATCAATAATGATGGCTTTGTCGTGGCTCCCGCTCCTTAACTGGGAAAGAGGGTCAGCCAATACCGGAAAAGCAAGTTTATCCGCTAATGCGGCGATTGCTTCCTTCATCCCTGGATGCGGTAATTCGCCACATACAATCATACCTTGCTTAGCTTGTGACAAAGTAGTTGCAACAGCATCTATTTGTGATGCGGACAGTGACCGTTCTCCACTATCAATCAACACTGCAGGCGTCATTTTATTTTGCCTATATCCCTTTGCTTGCTCCAGATCCGGAATCAATGGTTCTCGAAGCGGGAAATTCAAATGTACTGGCCCTGCAGGTTCAGTTGCCGCTGTAGCCACTGCCCTTGCACCGATCGTCCTTGCATACCGCATCATCTCATCTGTACTTTCAGGAAGTGCCATTTCGACAAACCATTTTACTTGTCTCCCGTACAGATGAATTTGATCGATTGCCTGTGGGGCACCGACATCACGCAATTCATGCGGACGATCAGCGGTCAGCACTATTAGCGGCACTCTTGAATAGTAAGCCTCGATGACGGCTGGGTAAAAGTTTGCAGCCGCTGTACCGGATGTACAAAGAAGTCCGACAGGTTCTTTTAAGGCCTTAGCCAAACCCAGGGCAAAAAAAGAAGCCGAACGCTCATCCACATTAATATGAATTTCGATATCAGGATGTTCCACTAACAACAAAGCTAGGGGAGTGGATCGCGAACCTGGGCTCACAACCACATGCTTCATCCCATTTTGTGCCAGCTCATCGACAAATGAAGCAGCATACGCTGTCAATGCATCTCGGTCATTCATTAAGATTTCCTCCTAAAGCACTTAGCATCGGATTGAATTTAATCCCCGTTTCCCGGAACTCACTTTCGGGAGCCGAATCTTCAACTACGCCGCACCCCGCAAAGAGCGATGCCTCATTGTTCTGTATTAGGGCAGAACGTATCCCTACGGCGAATTCCCCATTTCCATACGTATCCACCCAGCCTAATGGTCCCGCATAAAAGCCGCGCTCAAGACCTTCCATTTCCCGAATCCGGACAACGGCCTTTTCTTTTGGAAGTCCGCCCATGGCGGGTGTAGGATGGAGATTCTCGACGAATTCAAAAATCGTGACACCTTCCTTGGATATACCGCGGACCGGTGTATACAAATGCTGGATATGACGGTTTTTCATAAGTTTCGGTTCGGCCGGGACCATTACCTTTTTACATACAGAATCAAAGGCATTTGATATCATCGACACGACATATTGGTGCTCTTGTAAATTCTTTTGGTCATGAAGCAATTCTTCACCAAGACAAACATCTTCTTGCTCATCTTTCCCTCGCCCCATCGATCCAGCAAGACAGGTAGAGAAAACTTCATTTCCCTGTTTCTTAATTAAACGTTCGGGTGTGGCACCGACAAAACAGTCACCACCAGCTTCCAAACTGAAAATATAGCTTAATGGCTGCTCAGCAATCAATTGCTCAAGCACTTTCCCTGAATCGATGGAACGCTTGAAAACAAGTCGAAGCTCCCTTGCCAATACAATCTTGTCGAGATCTGTCGTCTTGATTTCCTGAACAGCCTCTGCGACCGTCCGCTTCCATTCCTCAGGTTTGACTTCCTTCTGCATAACCAAGGCATTAGGAACCAATCCAGTGCCGTCCAGGCTTTCGAAAAGGAAAGCTTCCCGTTCATTTATCATATCTATGAAGAGTTTTTCTGAATCATCAGGCGAACAAAGTAAGTTTGTCGTTAAGTAAGCTTGTTTCCCCACTTTTGATAGCATGAAGGCAGGTATATAAAACAGGTTGTCCCCGAATTGATTCCAAAGGAGCGTACTGTTAGTTTCATAATCAAAAGAAAAGCCCCCAAACAGTAAAGGACCGGTCGCTTCTACATCGGTCAATCCCGTTTTGACAGCAGTATTCTGCAGTTTGATCCAGCTCTTTTCGACTTCTCTATAACGTTCGGCATTCGATGCCGCTTTGAGTTTCTTAACAGTGCCTAAACCAGTGATGGTTATTTCCTTTGCAGGGTCCTCCCAGAAAAAGCGTTCACCCGCGTACCGTTCTCTTCCAGCTTGATAAAATGAAAGGGGGTTGTTGCAATTAACTTTCTTAATATGACTGAATAGAACTTGATCATTCAAGTCCTTCGCCTTTTGTATAGCTGAAGCCAGTCCCTGAAACTGTTCAGTTTCTTCTGAGATAGCCAAGAAAATCCCCCCAAATGTACATTTTAAAAGCTTTTTAACCTATTTAAAGATACACCTCCCTTCAACCTCATGTCAATAAAACGCCCCTTTACCGAACGATTCATGCCTGCTTTTTTCCTTATTATATGAATCTTAGCGAATGAAGAGAAATATCCTTGATTTTGGAAGAGAATCTTCATGAAATCCAATTGACACACTTCTCCAGTTTTCCTACACTTATTAGGATAACCTTTTGTGCAACATTTCAATATTTGTTATAATTTCGAAAGAACCAATAATGATTTTGAGGAGAGAAATAATGCAAACAGAATACGACGGACTTCCCCTTAAACGGACCTGGAAGATTTGGTGGGAGTTAATTCGTCCACATACACTAACCGCAGCTTTTGTCCCAGTCTTACTTGGAACTGTGATCGCACTCTTGGAAGCTGGAGTGAATTGGTTACTATTCGCTGCCATGATGATTGCAAGTATCCTGATTCAAGCTGCAACTAATTTATTCAATGAATACTATGATTTCAAGAGAGGCTTGGATACGGAGGAATCCGTAGGTATCGGTGGCGGGATCGTGCGTCATGGGATGACCCCAAAACTCATCATGACCTTGGCACTTGGCATGTATGCCATCGCCCTGATACTTGGAATCTATATCTGTGCCGCATCATCTTGGTGGCTTGCAGCAGTAGGACTGGTTTGCATGCTTGTTGGCTACCTTTATACAGGCGGTCCACTACCCATTTCATATACACCATTCGGGGAACTATTTTCTGGTTTGTTCATGGGCTTTTTGATCATCCTGATTGCCTTTTTCATCCAAACCGGTTATGTATCTTCAACAGCCATCTTAATTGCCATCCCTAGTGGAATATTGGTCGGGTTAATCAACTTATCCAATAACCTCCGTGACCACGATGGAGATAAGGCACATGGCCGCAAAACGATGCCTGTAGTGATGGGCAGGAAAAACGCCCTGACATTCATGGCAATCATGTTTGCCTTCTCTTATTTATGGCTGGTTGGATTAGTCCTTACTGGAAATGTAACAGCGTGGATTCTCCTTGCCTTCCTTAGCATCCCGAAAGCCATGGCCGCAGTCAAAGGCTTCGTTGGTAAAACACAGCCGATCACGATGGTACCGGCAATGAAAGCAACGGCCCAAACGAACACCTTCTTTGGCTTACTTATGGCCATTGGTTTATTCATCAGCTATCTTATATAATTTTCAAGGACCGAGCTATCTAAACTGTACCCTATGTAAAGGACAATTTTAAAAAAAGGTTAGGCTATCTCTAGAAGATGATCTCTGTATTGAACAG
>NZ_JBHZPE010000076.1:0-13590 GCF_042787985.1 Peribacillus sp. YIM B13481 | reverse complement strand
TATATAGCCCCTTTTCTCATTCTATCTATTAAATTCTCTTTCTAGCTTTTATACCTGCTCTCAATAAAAAGCCAATCAAAAAAGAGAGAGAACTCCCTCATCCATCTCGATATGTCCTTTTATGGATTGACTATGCTTGAATCCAATTGACCTCCTCTATTTTTGAATGATTTCTCCATTCCTCTGGAAATGGTTGCTCACAGACAATCACATCGACTTTTTCTAGAGGACAAACTTTACTAAATGTGTCGACACCAATTTTAGAGTAATCCGTTAGCAATATAACTTGCTTTGATACCTCGACCATCTTGCGTGAAACTAATGTTTCATGTAAATGATAATTACTAACCCCATTTTGAATGGAAACACCACCAGCTGAAATGAACGCTTTATCAATATTAAATTGATTTAACATTTGTTCAGTGAGACCGCCGCTTATAGATTGATGCTTTGGATCAATTTGTCCGCCTAGTAATAGAATTTGTCCTGTAAACTTATTTTCATTGAGCAATTCGGTTAACATAGACGACACAGGAAGAGAATTGGTTAAAATCGTAATGTCTATTTTATTTTCGATACACTGCGCAAATTCAAGCATGGTTGTCCCTACATCAATGGCAATCACATCTCCGTTAGAAATGAGTTCTACTGCTTTTTTCCCAACCTTAATTTTCGCTTCTTGATTCACCGTTGTACGCTGTTTAAATGGAGGCTCCTCAAATTCAAAGACTGTTTTAATCGCTCCACCGTAAACCCTCTTTAAAAGCCCTTTTTCCTCTAATATCATCAAATCGCGTCGAATCGTTTCCTCTGAAACATTAAATTGATCAACTAATTCCATTACTCTAACTTTTCCCATTTTGTTAAGTTCTTTTAAAATTTCATTCTTTCTTTCTTCTGGCAAAACAGACATATTCCTTCCTCCGTAATCATTAATAATTTATAAAATAATGCATTCTTTCTTCGGTACAACAATATTGACGCGTGCTCCTTGTTCAAACATTTTTCCTCGGTGGTGAAGATAGTCTACAAGGAAAGCGGACTCATCTGTTTCTACTTCATATCTTAAAACATTCCCTGTCATGGAAACATCTTTAATAAACCCTTTAATTCCCCAGTTCTCTTGTAAATCCAAGCTATCCTCACCAGCAGAAACTAATTGTAAAACTTCAGGACGAATCGCGACTTCATTCCCTTTTAATTCTGTGCTGCGAACAAGTTTATGGAAAACTTCCATATTACAAACATTATAATTTCCGATAAATTTTGCAACAAATGTATTGGCTGGAGAAGTATAAATTTCTGATGGAGAACCGGATTGTACAACTTTTCCTTTATTCATGACAAAAATTCGGTCAGACATCGTCATTGCTTCTTCCTGATCATGCGTAACAAAAATAGTTGTAATATCTAATTCTTTCTGTATTCTCTTTAATTCTTTTTGCAAACTTTTTCTAATTTTAGCATCCAATGCGCTTAACGGCTCATCCAAAAGCAGTACTTTCGGCTCCATGACAAGCGCACGGGCAAGAGCAACCCTCTGCTGTTGTCCACCAGATAATTGATGAGGATACGACTCTTCTTTTCCTATTAAATCAACCATATCAATCATATTTTTCACTTTTGATTTAATATTTTTTACCTTCTTCATTTTAAGGCCGTACGCGATATTGTCAAAAACGCTCATATTTGGGAAAAGCGCATAAGACTGAAATACCATACCGACTTCACGCTGACGCGGTGATAAATTAGTAATATCTTTTCCATCAATTAAGATTCTTCCTACATCAACACCTTCAAGCCCCGCAATGGAACGTAATAATGTACTTTTCCCGCATCCGCTTTGCCCAAGAAGTGTAGCAAATTCTCCTTTTTTTAATGTTAAAGAAATGTCATTTAGAACGACTTGATTTTCATACCCCTTAGTCACTTGATTGATGGTTACATAGCTCATTACTTTTCACCTTCTATAGCAGTATTTTTATTACAGTGTTGTTTTTTAAAAAATGAAGGAATTCGCTTCTTATTTGACACGACAGGTTTTTTTTCGTTTCTAAACGTAAGTTTTAATACAATCCCCGTTAAAAGTAAAATCATTGAATAATAAGTAATAACAATTGCACTTGTTAAGTGACCACTGCTGTTTAGTTTGTCGGCAAGATAAATTTGAATGGTTTCAAATCGGCCCCCGACAAGCAAATTGGCAAAAGCAAACTCACTAAATAAAAGAGCGACTGATAATAAGGTAGACACTAAAATACCAGATATAATATTTGGAAACACCACTGTGCGAAACGACTGGAATTTGGTAGCACCCAGTAATTCAGCTGCATCAACAAGCTGCACAGCATTAATCGTACGAAGACTGCTACGAATACCTTGATACATAAATGGCAGAATCGTTATGAAATAGGCACCGATTAAAATCCAAGGTGTTCCGGCAATTTGAATCGGTCCATCTGAATATACCTTGATTAATCCGACAGCTCCAACAATGGGAGGAATTCCATAAGGAAGCATAGCTGCTGCTTGAAGTAACCCTTCCCATTTACTGAAATATACCGTGATGATAAAGATAGTCGGAAGCATAATAACAACACTAAGACCTACAGACATGACAATTAAAAACAGCGTTCGTCGAAAAGCATCATAAAACCGTTCATCTTGAAATAATTCAATATACCAATCCATTGTATAACTCTCAGGTAAAATGGTATGATCCCATTTTCCGGCAACCGAGAATAAAAAGGTTCCTACAAGCGGAATTAATAAATATATAACTAGTAACCCAACAATCACTTTATGAAAAGTCAATGAAGATTTCATCGTAAATCCCTCCTAATGCGGCGCATCATTCGTTCATTGAACCACATCGCCCCTATCATTGTCGCTGCTAGAAGAACTCCCATCGCACTACCTAGCTGCGGCTTTAATGCAACGTCACTAGCAACTAGAGAGGCAATTTGCAATGACAATAAGTTATAGTTGCTGCCTACTAATGCATAGGCAGTAGCGTAAGCTCCCATCGAATTAGCAAACAAAATGCTGAATGTACCTACAATACTAGGTAAAAGAACTGGAATCCCAATGTGAAGCCAAAATGATAATGTTGATCCTCCTAATAATGAAGAAGCTTCTTTCCATTGTTTCTTAATTCCTTGATAAGACGGGTAGATGAGCATAATAGCAAGCGGAATTTGAAAATATATATAAACAAGAATGAGGCCTGTCCATGAATATAAATTAAAATCCGCAAACACATCCCCACCAATCTTTGAAAAAAGCAACGTAAACAGCCCATTGTTTCCAAGTAAAATAATAAATGAAAATGAAAGGGGAATTCCCTCAAAGTTCGACGTCATATTGGCAATCATCAGCAGGCGATTTTGTATTTTTTGTGAGAACTTTGTAAACGAATAGGCTGCAATGACTGCTATAAACACAGAAGTTACGGCAGAAAACAAGGAAATGACAATGCTATTTTGAATACCTTGTAAGTAAAACTTACTTTTAAATATGGTGATATATTGATCAATCGTAACTTGAATTCCATCGTCTGCATAAAAACTGTCTTTAATCATTGCCACTAATGGTCCTATTTCAAATCCAATCACAAACATAATAAATGGCAATAAAAGAGCTAATAAGTAAATTTTTTGTTTTTTTATTTTTCGCAAGACTTCTCGCTCCTCTTTGTTCTATAACATTTTGGGAAAATTCAGGAATTGATTTAACAGTACGTTCGTTAAACCAATTCCCGTCAACCTTCATTCTTCATTTTAATGTTGAATAGTGGTATCTTTTTTAAAGGGTATTTTTTTCCTTTCAGACCTGGAAATTGATATGAAATCATTTTATTGGACGGCTCAATATATAAAAGTTCACAAACGAGCGGCGCAAAAGCTAATTGCGGAACTACTTCACTGTAAACACCAGGTTCAACTTTTGGACTCATGATAAAGAGCGGTACATCACGCTCACCATCAGTTATGCCGCCATGGTTGCCATATTCACTCATGCCATGATCAGATGTAATTAAAATGTGGTAACCTTCTTTGATCCAAATTGGCAAAAGTTGTGCCAACAAGCTTCCCATTTTTAAGATTTGTTCACGATATTCTTTCGGTTCCGAACCGAAAATTTCTCCTTTTACATCTACACCGAGCGGATGAATATATAAAAAGTGTGGGTCATACTTTCTGCGCAAAGCTTCTGCATCCATAACACATGGCTGTCTGGATAGTCATCATCCCAATAAAATTTTCCATATTGAAATGGCTTAGACTCATCCTCTTGCTCACGATCTTCAATAAAATGGAATGGCGCGCGATTATAAAGTTCGCTTACCCAGTAATAAGATACCGTTCCGTTTCTTAAGCCGTTTTCTTTCGTAAGATGAAAGATACTTTTCTCAGTAGATAAGCGAACGGCTTGATTGGACGTAATTCCGTTCACTGATGCCGGTGTACCCGTTAGTAACACTTCATATAATGGACGGGAAAGACTTTGAGTTCCGACTTTACTTTGTAAAGTGCTGCCTGATTTGTTTCAACTAGATGTTGAATAAATCCAAGAGCCTCACATGCTTTATCATATCTCATACCATCAACAATAATTGCTATTACTTTATTTGACATGGACTAACACCTCTTCTTGCCAAAGCTGTGGTAATTTCTTTGCTGTTTCTTCCCAAGCTTTGTAATCTTCAATAGGTTTTGCATTTTTGTACTGTTCTTCTGGAACCATTTTTTCAGCTACTTCTTTCGGTAGTTCTACATCGCGAATTGGACGGGCAAATCCTTTAGCTAAGTTAATTTGTCCTTCATCGCTTAAGATATATTCTCTAGTTGCCATCGCCGCATGCGGATGCTTTGCATTTTTGTTAATAATAGTTGCGTAGCCGCTTACGACTGAACCTTCACTTGGAATGGCTACATCAAATTGATCGCGGTTAATTTGGTCAGCGTAACCTAGAGCATTGAAATCCCAAACAAGGGCAACTTCCACTTCCCCTTTTTCGATGTTAGCCGGCTTGGCATCAGTTAAGCTAAGGCGGCCTTGCTTGGCAAGCTTAGCAAAATAGTCAATTCCTGGTTGGATATTTGTTTCATCACCACCGTAAGCCTTAGCGGCAGCAAGAACGGCCATTTGGTTCTGTGTACCACGCTGAACATCTCCAACTGTTACTTTATAATCTCCTTTTAATATGTCATCCCATGATTTTGGCGGGTTATCTACTAATTCTTTATTAGTAAAGAATGCAATCGTTCCTTGGTAGCCAACAACCCAATCTCCATTGTCATCTTTTGCCCAGTCAGGTACCTCGTCCCAATAGGAAGTTTTATATGGCATCGTTAATTCTTTTTTTTCCGCGATTGGCCCAAAGGAAATCCCTACATCGCCCATATCAGCTGTTGCATTCTCTCCTTCAGATTCCATTTTGGCAATCTCTTCGGCACTGGATAAATCTGTATCGCTGTGTTCCAACGTATATTTTTTCATCACATCATTCCACGTTTCTCCCCAGTTAGCCCATGAATCAGGCATACCGACACTATTAATTGTCCCCTCTTCTTTTGCCTTTGTTTCAATATCTTTCAGGGTTAGTGAGTTTGGATCTTTAACAACTGGAGCAGCCTGCTCTTCAGGAGCTCCACAAGCAGATAATCCTAGTACACTCACTCCTAACATCACAGCTTGAATAGACTTATAACAGTTCTTCTTGAATGTGTAATTCATAAAAAGGGCCTCCGTTTAGTGTGGAATCTTTAATGTTTATTAATTTTTATTACGGTTTCATCATAGTTCGACAACATTAATCCCACATTAATCAAATATTAAGGTTTTGTAAAACCACTTTTTATTCGTCAAATTCATCAGCTTTTATTTTCATAATCATCCAGAAAAAATCCTCAACAACAGTACGAAAATAGGGTAAAGTAAAAGCAAATCTATAATAGGGTTCCTACCACATCCCATCAAACTAAGCGTGCCAAGAGTTAATTTAAAGTGTGTTCTCTTTATTTTGCTACAGTAATATTAAAATTGTGCATTAATAAGGATAAAACTCCTCCAACAAGTGGCAATGTTGCCTAAACTTCATCCCCATGACCCAAAGTTTAAATCTCTTTATTTGACGGAGGATTCTTTTAGATGCAATATCAAAGTATTTTCCCAGATTTTACAACGTCTTATAAAAACAAAAACTAAAATTATCTTTAACCGAGTTGCGATGGTATTAGGTTTATCTTAGGCGTTACTCTATACCAATCTAGAAATACGAAACCGAATTGAAGGAAATGAATATCACTTTTGAAAATTTTGCGATGAAATGGATTGAATATTATGATATTTAAGTAAAAGTAAGCAGTGTAAGAGCTCGTAGCATTGCTATAAAGCACCTTATATCTAAATGGGGTCATCTCCCTTTGCGAAAGATAACAAGGCATATGTATCAGTCCCATTTCAATGAATTGTCCAAGAAGTTTAGCAATAACTACCTTGACAGCATTCATACTACTGTAAATATGATTTTTAAACACGCTATCCGCCAAGTTTTTCTACTTGCAAACCCAATAGAAGGTTTTGTTATGCCTAAAAAACAAATAACTTTAAAATACTTTGAAGAAGAAGAACTCAAAGATAAATTTTTGAAAGTAAGTGAATTGATGGCATTCTTATGTATTGCTTAAGAACATGGACTTTCTTTTGACTATCTTACCTTTGCAACTTAGCGTATACGGGAGTTCGTTTGGAAGAAATTCTTGCTCTAAAGTGGTCAACCCTTGACTTCATAAAAAACTAAGAATCACAAAAACTTATTACAATCCTAACAAATGAAGCATATGAAGATTGAAAAAGCACATCACTCCACACAGTTTTAGACATACCCACACATCTCTTCTCATTGAAGCTGGTGCAGGTATAAAATAGATATAAGAGAGATTAGGACATTCAGACGTAAATACAACAATGAACATCTACGCACATATGACAAAAAATATTGAAGAAAAGACCTTCCATAAGTTCAGTGAACTTATGGAAGGTCTTTTCTTCAATAGTGAAAGTAAGTTTTCAGAAACTGAAAGTTAGCAAAATGTTAGCAATCCACTCTCATCTTACTCCAAAACCCAGTCATACCAAGGGTTTTAGGCGATGATTACATCATAATTGAAGAAAACAGGGCTAAAAAATCTTATCATATAAACACTTTCTAAAAATTCATCACCAATAATCTTTTTAAAATTACACGAGGAAAAGCCGAGGACAAATTAAAGGGTCTGGTATTACGATGAAGTATTTAAACAATAATAAAAATCGAAGAGCCTAAGCTTCTTTGATCTTTTTATATATAAATAATCTTCTTCATTAAGCAAGTTTTTGTAGCTTCCGAAACAAGAAATCGTTTGTAAGCCTCTTTGCCCTTTAGGTGCAATCAATAACGTTTGACTTGCAAAACTTAATGGCTTATTACAGTCTTTGCTACCTCATTCTAAATCAAGCATGGCCTTTGTCAAAAAAAGCTTGCAACTTTAATCCCTAAAAGGGTAGAAACCGGGATCGGTTCTCAGCATCCCCATTATGAAAGCTTTTGTCCTATTGATAATTCGTTGATCCCATGCCCTTAATTATTGTTTTTACATGTATGTTTATTTTTGATTTTGCCAGAGTGTTCCCCCAGTCTTCTTGTACTTTTTTCCACTCTTGATAAGTGTAGGCTCTTGCATACAGACCAAGCCCTAATGGATCAATTTGAGACTTTTGTATTTTTTGAATTAATTGATTGGTTTCATTCTCAAGCTCATTTGCAATGCTTTTTTCAAGCTTTGCATAATCTTTTCGGACATCGAATGGAAAGAGTTGTTCGGATAGCGAGATTTGTAAATCTACATTTATATCAAATACAAAGCGTCCATTGAACTTTACTTTCTTCTTTACTTTCAAATCTGAAATGGAGAAGCTGATGTATGGTTTGCCTTTACTGGCGGATTCCATAGAAAATGGTACCTGCCCCTGAATATTGTACGGCCTTCGCGGCTTTTAATGCCGCCTCTCCCATTTTCGTTCTTAGTTCTTCATCAAGTGCAGGGGATGGCGCTTCTTCAATTAGCTTTTGATGGCGTCTCTGGATTGAACAATCACGTTCCCCTATGTGCACGACATTGCCAAAGGAATCACCCATAATTTGGATTTCAATGTGTCGAGGCTCTTCAATGTACTTTTCTAAATAAACACCTGCATTACCAAAAGCTGTAGCTGCTTCTTGCTGCGCCATTGAAATCGCATTTTTTAACTCTTCCTCGCATTTAGCAACCCGCATTCCTTTTCCACCACCACCCGCAGTGGCTTTAACAATAACTGGATACCCGATACGTCTTGCTGTAAAAACAGCTTCATCAATATCTTCAATAATCCCATCCGTACCTGGGACAATTGGTACGCCAGCGTATTCCATCGTTTCTCTCGCTACCGCTTTCGCCCCCATCTTACTGATGGCCTCAGGTGTTGGTCCAATAAAAATGATATCGTTTTCAATACATAAATTAGCAAATTCTGCACTTTCCGCTAAAAATCCATAGCCGGGATGGATAGCATCTGCATGTGAAATTTGAGCAACAATTAATAAATTGGTCATATCCAAGTAGCTCTTAGATGATAGGTGTGGTCCAATGCAATAGGCTTCATCTGCTAGACGTACATGCAAAGCTTCACGGTCTGCTTCAGAATATACAGCGACCGTAGATATCCCCATTTCCTTACACGCCCTAATCACACGGACAGCAATTTCTCCTCGATTAGCAATAAGAACCTTTTTAAACATATACGAATTCCTTTCCAAAAGCTTATTATTGTCTATCAATCACTCTATTGATAGCAGATCTTTATTGAGAAGAGATGCACTTATTAATCAGGAGTAATAACATGTTCTTATTTAAGAATTTACCAGTTTTTTTTTAATTTCTTTCGCTAGAAGCGGAATCAACTCAAACAAATCCCCCACAATACCGTAGTCCGCTACTTGAAAGATAGGTGTTTCGGAATCTTGTTAATCGCAACGACAACTTTAGAGGTAGACACCCCGACTAAATGCTGAATGGCCCCTGAAATTCCGCAGGCAATGGACAAATCAGGGTTTACGACTTTTCCCGCCTGTCCGATTTGAAGTGAATAATCTCAGTATTCAGCACCTAGCACATCCGCCAATTCCTGAAGCGGTTGTGTTCCATCCATTCGGTCAGCAACGAGCTATAAGATTGGATGTACAAATCACTTGATGGCAAAACCGATTCAAAAGTACCAGAGAATTTCATGTCACCTTACTTTTTTTCGCCTGTATTTCACACACAACAACGTTGTCAGCTTTTTTCTCTACTACTTTGCCATCAAACCTCCTTTTCTCTTGAAAGCCATAACCGCCAATGATTTGCAAAAAAGCGAGCGGAACAGGAATACCAGCATCCTTAGCTGACTCCAAGCTGTAGAAAATCATCCCCTATTGCAATCGCCAATTCTTTTATTTTTCCTTTTTCCACTGCCATGCGGTAAGGCTCTAACTCATGCCCATGCAAATCTTTCACGTTTGACAAACCCATTCGCTTCTTTTTAATAGATTACATTCCTGTTTTCGTTAATATTGAGTTTTTTCTATGCTTTAAGCAGATTTCCGGCAATAACAAGACGCTGAATCTCTTGCGTCCCTTCATAGATTTGGGTGATTTTAGCATCTCTCATATATCGTTCTACCGGGTATTCCCTTGTGTAGCCATATCCGCCAAATACTTGAACAGCCTCCACCGCTACTTCCATGGCGGTGTCTCCAGCAAATAGTTTGGACATTGCAGATTGAAGTCCGTAAGGAATTCCTTGATCCTCACACCATGCTGCCTGATACGTCAATAAACGGGCAGCTTGAATTTTTGTGGCCATATCGGCTAATTTGAATTGAATAGCTTGAAGTGAGCTAATCGGTTTGCCAAATTGGACGCGATCCTTTGCAAATGTTACGGCATTATCAAATGCTCCTTGAGCGATTCCAACAGCTTGAGAAGCGATTCCGTTCCGACCGCCGTCGAGAGTCTTCATGGCAATCTGGAACCCTTCACCCACTTGGCCCAAAAGATTGTCCTTTGGAACCCGGCAGTCCTCACAAATGATCTCTGTCGTGGAGGAAGAGCGAATTCCCATCTTTTTTTCCTTCTTTCCTACAGAGAAGCCTGGGAAGCCCTTTTCCACAATAAACGCAGAAATGCCTTTATGCTTTAGTGCAGAGTTGGTCTGTGCGAAAACGATATAAGTGTCGGCATAGCCTCCGTTGGTGATAAAAATCTTCGATCCGTTCAAAACCCATTCATCTCCGTCAAGAACGGCTGTTGTTCTCATTCCACTGGCATCAGATCCGGATCCAGATTCCGTCAAGCAATACGCACCCATGTTTTTTCCTTCCGCCATGGCCCGCAAATATTTTTGCTTTTGATGTTCCGTTCCAAACTTGTAAATCGGCCATCCGGCTAACGATGTATGTGCCGAAAGTGTGGTCCCAATTGAAGCGTCCACCCGAGACAATTCCTCCACCACGATCACATAACTCAAATAATCGGCACCTGCACCTCCGTACTCTACTGGCCAAGGAATGCCACATAAACCAAACTCTGCCATCTTTTGCCAAATCTTGATATCAAAGTATTCCTCTTCATCACGTTGAGCTGCAGTAGGTTCACATTCGTTTAGAGCAAACTCACGTACCATTTTTTGCATCATTTGATGTTCCTTAGATAATAAAAAATTCATCATTAGTCCCCTTTTTTGATTTTGTTATTCCAAACAAGATATCTTCTGAAAAACTATGTAAGCTATTTGCCATTGTAAATCTATCAAGATAATACTTTTAAATACTCCAACTCTTCCAAGGATAGGACCTTAATGGTATTTACACTTTTTGTTCGATAAGCTTTCGGGTATAGATAGTTACCCATTTCCTTGGCAACAATCCCACAGATTTAGCCATGAGTTTATTTTTAAAGCCTGGAATGATTACAGTTTTATTCTTCATTAACCCTTCAAATCCGCACTTGGCAACAGCTTGCGGCTCTATTAAGTTCTTAATGAAAATTTTTGTTCTTGTTGAAGCCAACCCTTGCGTGAGCGGCGTTTTGGTAGAAGGGGGACATAATACAGAAGCTTGAACTCCGGTTCCTTTAAGTTCTTCCGCAATTGCTTCCGTAAAGAATAAGACGTAAGATTTGCTGGCACCGTACATCGACATCCGTGGAGTTGGCTGAAAGGCTGCTGTTGAAGCCACGTTTAAAATTTTACCTTGCTTTCGTTTCACCATGTCATCCGCAATAAGTTTAGTTAAATACGTGAGAGAGATCATGTTGAGCTGCAGGTATTCCATTTCTTTTTGAATATCCAATTCCGTCATCAACCCTAATCCGCCTGCTCCAGCATTATTAATCAAAATATCGATGTCGATTCCTTCGCATTTCAAGTATCGATGTAAGCTCTCTACCGTTGTATGGCTGCTCAAATCGCCGGCAAAAGTATTCACTTGCAAGCCATATTCCTTTTTTAAGCTCTCGGCTTGTTGTTCCAACAACGCCGAATCTCTTGCAACTAATACCAAGTTATAATAATGCTCTGCAAAAACTTTTGTGAATTCATATCCGATCCCTTTTGTAGCACCAGTAATCAAAACCGTCTCTGCTGTCATTTATCATTATTCCTCCTAGCATTATTATCTGTTAAGTTAGAATATTAAAAATTATAAAAATATTATTATGTTTATGATTATACTTATAAGTTTTAATTAAATAAAATTAAAAATATTAATATATAAATTATT
This sequence comes from Peribacillus sp. YIM B13481, assembly GCF_042787985.1. Classification (NCBI taxonomy): domain Bacteria; kingdom Bacillati; phylum Bacillota; class Bacilli; order Caryophanales; family Bacillaceae; genus Peribacillus; species Peribacillus sp. YIM B13481. The sequence continues at coordinate 1,748 of NZ_JBHZPE010000076.1, read as the reverse complement.
ACTACTAATATTAAAATTAAAAATCCCAGAAAAAAGAGAAGCCTCTTCGTCATGTGGACACCGGGCTTCTCCTTTTTTTATGAATCTAACTATCAAAATTTAGTCACATCAATAGGCTCAATTCCTTCAGCCGCACAATATTCATAGTATCTTTTCAGGAATGATTCCCAATTATCTCTGGCAAGAATTTCTCCTTCTTCACCCAAATAGTCTAATGTTCCTTCTACAATATTGAAGGTGATAACATCTTCATCCCCTACAGCTGTCGGCGTATGTTTGGAGCCTGCAGGCTCATAAACCATGTCACCAGGTTTGGAGATCCAAGGCTCCTCGAGATATCTCCAAGTCCCTTGGACGGTATATACAATGACTGTTCCAGAATGAAAATGGGCCGGAAGCTGCATTTTCGCAGGAACACATAATAACGTAACCGTCTGTCCGGTCACAGGGTTGGCTTTAAGCAACTTAAACCTCGCATCTCCAAAATATGGAATCCAAGGCAATTCATCTACACTAACATTACCTGCATGAAATACTTCTACTTCTTTTACATCTTTTAAATCACTCACTTAAAATCCCCTCTTCCAATAAATATTTATTTAATTCGCATATTGTTATCGCTTTCATCAGCAAGCAAATTAACTAGTTCGAATTTATTAACTCAGTTTATTCGTAATTTTTAGTTAAGTAAAATTGGTATTTTTTAATTGTAGTTAAGTATGATTAATTTACGCAACCACGTTATTTGGTTGAAATTTACTTAGCCCCAAGTCCACCATCAAGAGTCAAAATTTGTCCAGTACAATAATCAGATGCTGCTGAAGCAAAGTATAGGAGTGCACCTACCAAATCATTGTCATTGCCTAATCTTCTAACTGGAACTTGTGACGCAATGAAAGGGCCTGCTTTGTGTACAAGTGTTCCCGGTATTTCGGGGTTATTCATACCTGTAGTGAAAACTCCAGGAGCAATTGAATTTACATACACTCCATGTCGTCCCCACTTAACTGCCAGATCCTTCGTTAAAGTCATGACTGCACCCTTACTAGTTGTATATCCGACAGAATCTACAGCTTCCGGGTCAACTCCTTTAAAGCCGATACTAGAAGAAATGTTAATGATTTTACCGTATTCGTTATTAATCATATGTTTACCAACTGCCTGACACATCAAGAATGTTCCAGTCACATTTGTATCCATCATAGATTGCCATTGTTCTAAAGGCATATCCGTAGCAGGAGACTCAAAAACTGTTCCGCTGCCGTTGACTAAAATTCTGATTTCCCCAAAATGAGAAACCGCTTTCTCAACACCTTGAACGACAGATTCCCGATCTGTGACATCCAATGACAGAGCAAGTGCCTGTCTTCCTAACGCCTCGATTTCTTTTACAACTGCTTCGCAAACCTCTAAACGCCGTGAACATACAACAACGTTTGCTCCAGCTTCTGCCAATGCCAGTGCCATTACACGCCCTAACCCGCTGCCGCCTCCAGTAACGATTGCTGTCTTACCATTTAAATCAAACAATTGGTTCAATGACATTCTTGTTCTCCTCCTATTTTTTTAGAATATTCAAAGTTTTTAAAATACTATTGATATTGATTATACTAATAAATTATAATTAAATAAAATTAAAAATTTTAATCTGTAAGTAAGTATTACTTATATTTAAAGGCTCTTTTCGTAAAGATTGTTGTTTTTAAAACGAAACTATTTAAGGTTGATTGGAGCGGAAGTGCGAGACT
>NZ_JBHZPE010000075.1:0-13631 GCF_042787985.1 Peribacillus sp. YIM B13481 | reverse complement strand
AAAATCAACGGCCAAATTGTACAACTCATAAAAAATAGACAAACTCGATTTTCATCGAGTTTGTCTACAGTCTGAAAAGACAGCAATCGCTGTCTTTTCCATCAATCCTTTATCGCATCTTCAAATGGCGCTGAAAATAAACCACTTGGCGCCAACATATCCGTATCCGATTCACGGCTTTCCCCAACTACAATATATGAACCAGCTGGAAAAAAATCAAACATATCACTTTCCTTATGTATGATCAAGAAATATTCATATAAATCATCCATAAGTTCCTGATGTTCGTCTAATTTCATGATTTCTCCACATTCATCGATTTCAAAGTTTTCATTAATTGCATCTTGGAGTTCTTCATTATTTGAATACGCGATATAAAAATCCACATCTCCACACTCCATGCATAGCAGGAGTTTTTCTTCTAGTGCTTCTTCATAGGATTTCTGAACGACCGCTTTTAAAATGGCATCAATCCTTTCAGGATTAGTTAGTTTAATTTTAGTCTTGAACACAAAATCCCTCCCCAATTAAATACAAAGGCATTGAAAATTATATGACAGTTGAATGAAAAATAAAAAAAGTAAGCTCATACTTAGAGTACATAATCGAAAATCGGTAACTGTCCGTTTCCTATTAAATCCAAATACCATAGTTCGTTCCTTTTCCAGGGCGCCGGATCCCTTTGTAGTTTCCTCCCTTATTATAACTTGATAGGAATCCTCCGCGCATATATTAATTTTGCCCGTATATTTAGAATGATAATCTTCTATAATAGTAAGAAAAAGATGATCGGAAGCGTAATCAAGCTTAATGAAGTACTAATGAACGTAGCACTTGATACGAATTCAGGCTCTGTATTGAATTGGAGTGCATACATCGTAGTGTTGGCCGCCGTTGGCATGGCAGCTACGATGATCATGATATGCCTGACCATATCATCCACTGGTAAGGCAAGTGATAACAGGAAAGCAATGGCTGGGGAAACAGCAAGTTTAAGAAGCAGCGAAACTGATAGCTTTCGGTAGGCAATATTTTTCAGCGAAATGTTGGCAAGCTGCATCCCGAGTGTTATCATGATTGTCGGAATCGCTGCATTTGCAACAAGGTGAATAGCTTCCAAAACCGAATTGCTTAAAGGAATGTTCACTAACTGAAAAACCGCACCTGCAATAGCCCCATACACAATAGGCATCCTACATACTGCTTTAAGCGCTGTTTGAACCCCGTTTCCTTCAGGGCTGCCCTTCGCTGCGAAATAAATGCCAATAGTACACATGACTAACTGTTGACCCACCATCAGGATAATTGCATAATCGAGGCCTGCCGCTCCGAATAGCAGGAAAATGACAGGTGTTCCATAATTCCCGTTATTCATGAATGCGGACGCCAGAATCATTCCGCTTGTTTCAGTGACTGTATAATTACGGAAGAACGATATAATATAGACTACCAAGACGAGAGAAAGGCAGAGTACTATCGTGAATAAGAACAGGTAAAAATAATTAATCGTAAATTCTGCTGAATAAAAGGTTCGAAACACAAGAAAAGGTGACATTAAATATAATGCCATCGTGGAAATGGATTTTGTATCAAGTTTAAACTTTTTCTGACCGACGAACCCTAAAACAAAAATACCGAATATCGGTAAGAGAACACCCAAAAACCCCATAATATCACCTTCATAATCATAATGATTTTATTCTAACAATATCAGTTTTATAATTTTTTGTAAAAAATTCTTTCATACCGCTCCTGATTGAAATGTTATATATTCTCGCAAGTAATTAATTTTCTTTATTTTCAAAAAATATCATTCGGTTTTCGTCTTCAAATGGTATATTTTTATAATATTCACGTTAAAAAAAGTAACAGTAAGCTTTTGGCTTATTAAATATGAAGGGGTGTTTTTTAATGGATGTAAAATTCATGGAGATGGCTGTTCGACTTGCATATGAAAATGTATTGGCAAAGAACGGAGGACCTTTTGGTGCAATAATCGTAAAAGATGGCACAGTTGTAGGAAAAGGATGTAATAATGTGACAACAGCCAACGATCCAACAGCTCACGCCGAAGTACAGGCGATTCGTGATGCATGCAGGCACCTCAACAGCTTTCAGCTTACAGATTGTGAAATATACACTAGCTGTGAACCTTGCCCAATGTGCATTGGTGCCATTTATTGGGCACGTCCAAAAGCCATTTATTACGCATGTACGAAAGAAGACGCTGCACACATCGGCTTTGATGATCACTTTATCTATCAGGAACTTGGCCTGCCAATGGAAAAGCGCATAATTAAAATGGAACAAATGTCTTTTAATAACCACGATTTACCATTCCGAACATGGGAGACCTATATTGAAAAAGTGAAATATTAATCGGTTATAATTTTTGCCAAAGGGGTTACAGAATAGATGTCGCCGCAGGGAAAACGCCTGCAGATTGCGTCATTAAAAACGGTCAAATAATAGATGTATTAAATGGTGATGCCTATACAAGCGACATAGCTATCGTCGATGGTTTTTTCGCTGGCATCGGGAGTTATGAGGGTATTTCAGAAATCGATGCTGCCGGAAGATTCGTCTCCCCTACATTCATTGTTGGCCATGTCCATATTGAATCTCCGATGGTCAGGCATTCTGAACTCTTAAACATTCTCCTTTTTCGTGGTGTTACCTGCCCCGTTACAGATTCCCTTGAAAATAGCCAATGTTTCTGGTAAAAAGGCATTCAATATATGATTGAACAATCCGAGCATCTTCCTTATGACTTCTACTTCATGATGCCATATTGTGTACCTGCGACGGCGTTTGAACATTTTGGTGATGCCTTAAGAAGTGAAGATTTAATTTAATTTTACCAAAACCGAAAGTGATTGGTTTAGCCGAAGTGATGGCTTTCACGGACGTTTCACATGCGGAGGAGGATATGCTGCAAAAATTATACGATTCAAATAGACTAGGCAAAAGCATTGATGGCCACGCAGCTGGATTATCCGAACAACAGCTCGATGTTCATATGAGTGCCGGCATTAAAACGGATCATGAATGCACTACATCGGAGGAGGCAAAAGAATGACTGCGAAAGGGAATGTATCTTGATGATCAGGGAAGGCACCGTTGCCAAAGACTTAATAAACCTGGTTCCAGCTATTAATGAGAAGAAATCCCGCCGTTGTTTATTCGTCACCGATGACCGGCATCTGGATGATATTGTATCTGAGGGGAGTATCGATCACAATGTACGACTATCCTTAGAAACAGGAGTCCAGCCTATTACCGCCATTCAAATGGCGACCATAAATGCAGCAGAATGCTTTGGTTTAAAGGAACATGGTGCCATAGCACCTGGATTCAAGGCAGACTTCCTTCTATTAGATGATCTTGATTCAGTCATCATCCACTCGGTCTTTAAAGAGGGAAAGCTTATGGTGCAAAATAATCGTTCACTTAACTTTCCAGCTGAAAAGGAGCAGGCTATTGACGACGAGTTGAAGCACTCCGTTCAATTTCATGAAATAACGGAAGATGATTTGGCGATACCTTTTAAAAATAAGCCTCCTTCTAATATTATAAATAACTCCAAAAGATTGAACCGGTTACGGTTAATCATGGTCTATTCCAGTTCTCTGAACAAGTTGATCATATAAAACTGGCTGTAATTGAACGGCATCATTTGACCAACCAATTAGTTGGGCTCGGATTGAAATCAGTCGCAATTGCCACGACAGTAGCCTATAATTCACATAATTTAATCATTGCCTGCACGAATGACCAAGATATGCTAATGGCCGCATAGGAAATCAAAAAGACTCAGGGTGGATTGGCCGTAATTCAAAAAGAGAAAATACTAGCCTCCCTCCCACCCCCAATTTCTGGATTGGTGTGTAAATGAACTTATATGATGTCGTTCATTCATTGAAACGAATCGATGGTGCCCTATTGAAACTCGGTGCAAACAGGCATTTCAACCCTTTCCTTACACTTGCGTTCTTGGCGCTACCTGTCATCCCGGAAATTAAACTGACTGATCAGGGCTTATTTTCCGTTTCTGAGTTTAGGCATATTCCTATCGAAGTCTCAAAGCCAGTCGATAAAATTTTACCTCCTTGTCGTTTTTTTCTTCTCGCCCCAGTAATTTCTAAATGAATCAGGTTCCAACTCGACTTAAACCGGGAAAAGGATATAATGCGTATCATCTATGTTAAAATAAAAATAAACACAAATCTTTCTTGGAGGAGATAAATATGGCAAAACATGATCAACAAACCATAATTGGATACATTGGCACTTACACAAAAGGAAACAGCAAAGGCATTTACCGCTTTACTTTAGATACAGCAGAAGGAAAACTTAGTACACCGGTTCTTGCAGCAGAATTAACCGATCCGACTTATCTCGCCATAAGCCAGGACAAGAAGAATCTCTACGCCATTTTAAAAGAAGCGGGCAGCGGCGGAGTTTCAGCCTATTCGATTAGTGAAGAATCTGGTGAGCTTACCTACTTGGGCAAACAACTGACACCAAATGGTTCTTCCTGCCATATAAGTGTCGACAGCAAGAAACAGGTTTTGGTCACTTCCAGTTATGGAGAAGGCGTGATTGAATCATATCCGCTTCAGAACGACGCGGTCCCTTTACCTGTTTCATCCACTGTTCGACATGAGGGTCACGGACCTAATGAAGAACGTCAGGAAAAAGCACACACTCACTTCGCTGGTTTCACACCGGACGAAAGATTCATTGCTGTAGTCGATCTAGGAATAGATAAAGTGATAACTTATAAAATACATAATGGGATTATGGAAGAAGTAAACAGTTTATCCGTTGCACCAGGCAGCGGACCACGGCATTTGACCTTCCACCCAAACGGAAAATTTGCGTATGTCATGTCTGAGCTTGTACCAGAAGTCATTGTTTTAAGTTTCGACAGTCTAACCGGGAGTTTTTCTGAATTACAAACGGTCCGGACCATTCCCGAAGATTTCAAGGAAAACAGCCAGGGCAGCGCCATTCATATTTCTGATGACGGGAAATTCGTATATGCCGCAAACCGCGGACATGATAGTATAGCCGTTTACCAAATCAATCAAGAAACAGGCAAATTGGCATTCGTGGAACTGGTCAATTCCGAAGGGCATTGGCCACGAGATTTTTCATTGGACCCTAGCGGAAAATTCCTGATCGCTTCTAATGAACAATCAGGAAACCTGACACTATATGCACGGAATGAACAGGACGGAAAATTAACATTATTGCAAAAAGATGTTCAAGTTCCCTTTCCCGTTTGTGTGAAATTCCTTTAAAATCTCTCATTAAAAAAGGATTGAAGCTTTTACCACAGCTTCAATCCTTTTTTTTATCATCCTTTTTTAATTCCATTTCTCCGCCATTTCGGGGAAATCTATAAATGGGTTTCGATTACCCTGAATCTCATGTATAGCCTGGTTTCTATGTTTTTCATAAGTGCTGACTGGAAAGAGCCGGTGCCATTCCATAAGCAGTGCCAGGTCAATATTGCCGTTATCGATGATACCCTCATACCTGAGTAAAAAATACATGGTAGCCCTCGCTACAATGCCTTTGCCGTATTCAGGTTCGAATTTACCTTCGTCCGATTTCCCGCAACCCGCTTTTATTCCGGCAGCCGATGCTTCTGGGATATAATCCTCAAAATCATGGTATGGATAGTTACCCCGGCTACTGTTACAAGTTGGTTCGCAGGCGAACAGATGGTGCAAATCCCCCCTCATCGGTTCTTTTTTATTGAACCATGATTGAGGTACGACATGTTCACAATTAACGAGCATGTTCTCCATCTTCGTTGATTCAATCCCTTTTGACAACTCTTCTAGTATACGGATATCTTCCTCAATAACTTCTATAGGATCCATTCCTTTACCGGAGTACAGGCTTTTCAGCTTGCCATTTTCCTGTAAGTCAACCCAAGGGTAAACATGACGATGTGGTGAGTAGTTCAGCTGGTTTTTATGGGTTGCTACTAGTAGTTTCTTCAATCCTTCTCGGTCCAAGGAACCATCTTGATAGTATTCTCGCTTAAGTTCCTGATCTTTCGTTTCATCGTAGTATTCGCGGTTTTCATTGAAGTTCACATGCGCAGCCATTGCCATTTCCCGTTCTTTTTCAAGTATTTCAAAACTATTCTTCATCCACTCATCCCCCCGATTCTATTAAAACCTAACTTTTACCATAATTTAAGTTTAATAGAAATCCTTTGAGAAAAAAAGGTGCTTTAGAAGTGTCTAACGAAGAATTTCTATAAAATGGGTAAGGATTTTCGCTGTCATTCCCCAGATTACTCGATCGTTATATAAGTAAAAATATTCTTCCATTTGTTTTGGCTGCCATTTATAATTCTCCCCGCCAACAATTAAATCTTGGGGGAAATTTTCATGTGGTTCTATTTTATATTTCACATGATATATCTCTGGCGGTTTTTCCATGAAAAAGGAAAGCGGTACACTAAAAATGGTTTCTACCTCAGCTGGATTAGGAATTATCCGTTGATGGTTACGAACAAATCCTGCATAAGGATATACAATCATCCCAAAAGGGGATACCAAATAATCAATTGGAAAGACATTATAAATATCTTCTTTTTTCAAACCAAGTTCCTCATATGTTTCCCTAAGGGCAGCCGACTGTTCATCATGGTCCGACTTGTCTATTTTCCCGCCTGGAAAACAGATATCCCCTGGCTGCCTCCTAAGTGTGTGTGAACGCTCTTCAAAAAGAACATGTATTCCATCTTCTTTTTCTATAAGCGGAACCAATACAGCATACTTTGAAAAATTCTCACTACCTAAAATTTCAGGGGTATGTAATGTGAGTTTTTTTGTTATATCTTTATTTTTCATGTACCACACCTCTTCTGAAGTTAATATTGACAATATGAAATCGGTATTTTTCAACCACTCATTATCATTCCATTTTCAAACATCCTCTATAACTAAGCAAGGAAAACGATTCCAAAAATTTTCCCTTTAATTCGTAATAGGGATCTCTTATTCTTTATATCCTTGTTATTTCATATAAATGTAGGCCTCTTCAAATCTAATAACTTTTCGTCACGATAGGGAAATTTATTTTCTATTTAACCTATGGGACAAGCTAATTTATGTATGGACAAACCACAGAATTTTAGAGTTTTTTTACGCGTTATACTCGGTCCTTTGACCATATATAAAAGCACCGTTCAATGTTTCTGAACGGTGCTAAAACTAAACGCAGCATCCTCTATTAAAAGGAAATATTTCTGAAAAAAAACCGAATGTTAAAATAGGGAAAATCAACAAGTACATAAAGAACTCTATTTATATACCGAATTTTCAGGAAACGCATTTCAAGGCAGCCTATCCTATTTCTGAAGTTTTTTTTATTTATAGTTCTGTTAGTGTTCGCTTTACAGTCGTTACGATGAATAAGAAATCCTCTTCAGTGATACTTAGTGGGGGAGCAAGAGTCAGGACATTATTGAAGCCTGCTACTGTATCACCATTTTTACCTATAATCAGCCCCTTTTCTTTGCATGACGCAATCACTTTATTGATTTTGGAAAGATCGATCGGTCGTTTTGTCTGTTTATCTTCCACTAGTTCAATCCCTACCAACAAACCTTTCCCACGTACATCCCCAACATTAGGATGAGATTTGATTTCTTCAAACTCTTGCAGAAAGCGAAGTCCTAACTCTTCAGACCGTTCTATTAGTTTTTCATTTTCATATATTTCAATATTTTTTAAAGCAAGGGCACAGGAAGCTGGATTGCCACCAAATGTATTTACATGTCGAAAGCGATCATATTCATCTGAACCAATGTACGCTTCATAAATTTCACGTTTGACGGCTGTAGCGGATAATGGCAGGTAAGCGCTTGTGATTCCTTTAGCCATTGTTACGATGTCCGGTTTTACATCATAGTTCATAAATCCGAATTTCTTTCCAGTACGGCCAAACCCGCAAATGACCTCATCCGAAATGAGAAGGACACCATTTTTCTCACAAATTTCTTTTACCCGCTTCATATATCCATCAGGTGGCATCAGGATTCCACCTCCAGTGATGATTGGTTCCATGATTACCGCGGCCACCGTTTCGCCCAATTCCCATGTAATGGTACGGTCAATTTCAGCCGCACTTTTTTCACCACTTTCATCCTCTGGGTTCCGGTATGAATCCGGCGGTGATACATGAAGAAAACCTGGGGCGAGTGGTTCATATTTAAACTTTCGTTGTGCTTGCCCGGTAGCTGCCAGTGCCCCCATTGAATTGCCATGATAACCTCGATAACGAGAAATGAATTTATAACGTCCATGTTCACCTTTTTGCTGATGATACTGCCGAGCAATTTTAAAAGCTGTCTCATTTGCTTCTGAACCGCTGTTAGAGAAGAAAATCACATAATCCCCACCCAGCCATTCATTTAACTTCTCTGCTAGCTTAATAGCCGGGATGTGACTGTTCGTTAAAGGGGCATAAGGAAGCTCTTTCAACTGCTCGTAAGCTGCCTCGGCCAGCTCCGTGCGACCATATCCTACGTTGACACACCATAAACCTGACATCCCATCCAGGAAACGATTCCCATCAACATCCGTAATCCATGCTCCTTGCCCTTTTTGGACTACCATTGTCCCAGGGTTGGGTTCAGCCCCTTTCATATGATGCCACACATATTTGCCATCCATCGTTTTAAGATCATGACCCTGTTTTTCAACCGGCATAAGCCACACTCCTCCTATAATAATGTATAAAGGTATAAAGGAAGGCCGACCACAAATTGCGTCGACCCCTTTTTCCCTATCAATATCTTGCCGTTAACATTTTCTTTCTAGTGTAAAATTCCACGCCGTCCTTCCCATTGGCATGAAGGTCTCCATAAAATGAACTTTTATAGCCGGAAAAAGGAAAGAATGCCATAGGCGCGGGTACGCCAAGGTTAATACCAAGCATCCCTGCATCAATTTCTTCACGAAATTCCCGGATGGCTTTTGCACTATCCGTATAGAGGCAGGCACCATTGGCAAATTCGGATTGATTGGTCAAATCGATTGCTTCTTCAAGCGTATTAACCCTTACTATGGATAAAACAGGGGCAAAAATTTCATCCTTCCATATTTTCATGTTTGTTTTTACATGATCAAATAATGTCGGTCCAACATAATAGCCATTTTCCTGATCGCCTTCATTTCTGCCATCACGAAGGAGAACCGCTCCTTCTTTTTCACCGATATCAATATATTGTTCTGTTCTCTTTTTATGAGTATCACGGATCACAGGGCCCAAGAAAACGTCCTTATCCATTCCATTGCCAATCTTGATGTCATCCGCTGCAGCCTTTAATCTCTCAACAAGCAAATCTCCCACTTCTCCCACCGCAACAACCACCGACGCAGCCATGCAACGCTCGCCTGCTGATCCGAAGGCGGCATTCGTTATGTTCGTTACCGCATTATCCAAATCCGCATCAGGCATGACGATTGAATGATTTTTCGCTCCTGATAAAGCCTGGACACGTTTTTTATTGGCAGCTGCCGTTTTGTATACATACTCTGCTACAGGCTGGGACCCAACAAATGATATCGCTTTAATGTCTTCATGCTCCAAAATTCCATTCACGACATCATGGGCACCATGGACAATATTGACAACACCATTCGGAACGCCGGCTTCCGTCAGTAATTCTACAAGGCGGTTGGCTAAAAGCGGAGTCCGTTCTGAAGGTTTTAAGATAAACGTATTTCCACAGGCTATTGCAAGCGGGAACATCCAACAGGGAACCATCATTGGGAAATTAAATGGCGTAATCCCGGCAACGACACCCATTGGATAACGATACATGCCAGATTCAATTCCAGGGGATATATCAGGAAGCTGACTGCCCATCATCAAGGTAGGCGCACCTGCAGCGAATTCCACGCATTCAATTCCACGTTGGACCTCACCATATGCTTCTGTATAGCTTTTTCCATTTTCTATCGTGACCAGCTTTGCAAGTTCATCCCAGTGTTCTATCAATAATTGCTGGTAACGGAATAAGAAGCGCGCTCTTTTTGGCACGGCCACCTTTTTCCATTCTTTATACGCCTTTTTAGCAACCTGCACCGCCTGGTCGACATCTTCCTTTGTGGAAAGGGGTACGATTGCCAAAGCTTCTCCTGTTGCCGGATTAGGCACTTCTTCATGTTTCGATGTTGTGGAATTCACCCACTTGCCACCGATATAATTTTTCAACGTTTCTACATCATTGATAACTGTCATTAAAGAAACCCTCCATTTCAACACGATTTCATAGTTTTATTATATTTTTCAAACGGGCTTTTTACATTAGACGTTTTGTATAGTTTTTGATTCAATATTTGCACATATTGTTTGATTTCGATTTTCCTATATTCATAATAATCAGGAAAAGAAATTTCCCCACTCAATACTAATGTAAAATCCGCTTTTAACCTTTTAGAATATTTCTTTCCCTTTAATCAGCAGGCTTTCAAATCAACATTTAATAATCGAGTATAACTTTAGGTCCTCATGCTTTCCTTTAACAAACATCCCTTTCCTTATGATTCCCTCAAAAGACATTCCAGCCTTTTGCATGACTCGCTCCGAACCCAAATTCCCTACAAAGCAGCGTGCTTGTATTCGGACAAGGTTCATATTATCGAAGCCAAATTCGATTATCTTTTTGACTGCCTCCGTCACCAAGCCATTCCCCCAGTATTTTGGTGCCAGCACATATCCAATTTCAGCTCTATGATGATCAACCTGCCATGAAACAAAGTCAATAGTGCCAATCAACTTACCACTTTCCTTGTATTGTATTCCCCATGGAGCGATTTTCTTATCCTCATAATTCTGTAATGCAAATCGGATAAAATCCCTTGTATCACATAGGGAACGATGGGCTTCCCATGTGACAAAGCGGGATACATCACTATTGGATGCATAAGCGAACATGTCTTCGGCATCATTCATGGTGACTTTCCTCATAACTAAACGTTTTGATTCTATGGTAGGCAGCTGTCCATATATGTCTTTCACATTCATGATTACACCCCATTCCATTAATTATTTGTATTATAGCAAGATTGTAAAGCAATCACTGTTCCCAATTGAAATATCATTGAACTTATGTATAATTCAGAAAAATAGGCAGAGGGAGAATCATGCCAAGAAAACTCATAATAAGCCAACCTTGAATGGACCTTTATTACAGAGAGGTAAAGAATTGGTACCCGAGTGGACTGTGATCTCCTGAAGATCTCCGGAAATTTGGAAGGATCATATAACCGATGCGGAAGTGATCGCAGGCTGGAAAAAGGAAATGTCTGAATCAATTGACACAAACGAAATAAAAAGGTTCCAGACATGTAGTGGATGCTTTACCCCTGGAAAACTTAGAAAAAAAGAATGTGCAGATTACAACTGCAAATGGCGTCCATGCCTACCCCCATTCTAGAAACCATTTTTCTTGTAATGCTTGCCTTAACAAGGAAAATAAATACATGTACTAAGCAAAAGCAGGAAAAGGCTTGGCATCACGCAAAAATAAGCAGGAAATTCATGAATAGACCATCGGAATCATCGGTGTTGCAAAAATCAGAAAAGACACCGCTAAAATTGCCAAGGCTTTTCCCATGACCGTATTAGGAATGCGCCATTCCGGTAAATGAGAAGAATTTGTCGATGAGATGTTCACACAAAACCATTGAATCCCTTCTTCCTAAGTGCGATTATATTGGCGGGACATTACGCCGCACACATCCGAAAATACGGAATTTTACGAGCAACGGCTTATTCAGGATATATTTTCATGCCGAATTTAATGAACGATCTTAATGGTAAAAAAACCTTCAACAAATTTACTTGATTACAAAAAAGGGCATTAATAATTTTTTAACATCTAGCATTATAAATAATCTTGCTTTGTTTACTTGCAGATTCCGACAATATCTGTTATATTTAATAAGAATTATTTTTGTTCGGGAAGATTGATAAGTGAAACACTTTTCGTCTAATGATTGAGCAAGGGTAGTAACACAATGTGTGGATTCACACTAGGAGGCAACAACAATGGAACAAGGTAAAGTAAAATGGTTTAACGCAGAAAAAGGATTTGGCTTCATCGAACGCGAAAACGGAGACGATGTATTCGTACATTTCTCAGCTATCCAAAGCGAAGGATTCAAATCATTAGACGAAGGTCAAGAAGTTACTTTTGAAGTTGAGCAAGGTCAACGTGGACCCCAAGCTACTAACGTTCAAAAAGCATAATTTTAAATACAATATATAACGGACTCTACTTGTAGAGTCTGTTTTTTTTGATTGAATCGCAATAATTAAAAAACCCCTATTCACAGGGAATAGGGGAACATGAAACAAGTTTAGTAAATGGTAAACACAGTATAACACACTAAGAAACGAAACCCTAATTTATCCGAAAAGTAAAAATTATCACGTACTTCCCTAGGCTTTTACCCTACCATTCATTTCTTATCCACTTCATATGTTCGATCCGTTCCCCAAGGATAAAACGGGGGCATATCGGAGCTGCTTTTCATTTTGAAATCAGCTTTCCTTTTTTCAAGGAAGGCTTCGATCCCTTCTTGTGCATCCGCTTGTTTTCCGGTCCAATGAATCATTTTCGATTCTATTTTATGCGATTCAACAGGATGGTTTGCACCGAGCATGGTCCACATTAACTGGCGGGATAACGTCACCGAGACGGAAGATGTATTTTCCGCAATGTCTGATGCAATTTCCATTGCCGCAGACATCAATTCATCCGGCTCAACGATCTTGTTTACCAATCTTCCCTCATATGCTTCACTGGCAGAAATCATTCTGCCGGTAAAAATCCATTCGGAAGCTTTGCCCATTCCGACAAGCCTAGGTAAGAACCAACCGCTGCATGCTTCCATCGTTATCCCTCTCCTCGCAAATACAAAACCCATTTTTGCATCTGTTGAAGCGATTCTAATGTCCATAGGCAAAGTCATTGTTATCCCAATCCCAACTGCCGCTCCATTAATGGCTGCTATCATGGGTTTCTTCATCTCAAAAATCCGTAATGACAACATCCCCCCTGCATCACGGTATTCAACCAAAGGAGTGTGATCCATAAAGGTTTCTGCACCTTTCTCCAAATCCATTCCAGCACAGTAAGCATCCCCAGCGCCAGTTAAAATAACGGCTCGTACGTCATCACTTTCATCCGCTTCATCTAAAGCAAGAATCATCTCCTCACACATCTTTTCATTGAAAGCATTCATTCTTTCAGGACGATTAAGAGTAATTATCATGACACGATCGACGATTTCACTAGTTATCGTGGAATACAATATCAGTCCCTCCTTCTCTTACAAATTGGTACAAGAAACAATTATTTATTTTTACATATAATTACATTTTATATGTTTTATTTTCAGATTCCTAGTTATTTATTTTGACATACTATAAAATAATTTATTCTTCAAGATAATCGCTTATATCTAAAAATATTTTAAATAAATATGTAAAAAAGGACCAGTCGCAAACGAGGGCACTGAAAAAGTCCCTTCGGGCCAATAGAGGTAGTTTTTCTCAGTTTATTCTGAGGAAATCTACCTTTTTTT
>NZ_JBHZPE010000074.1:0-13633 GCF_042787985.1 Peribacillus sp. YIM B13481 | reverse complement strand
AAAAAAGGTAGATTTCCTCAGAATAAACTGAGAAAATCTACCTCTATTGGTCCGAAGGGACTTTTTCAGTGCCCTCCCTTTTGACAGCCCCCTTTCCGCTAATTATAAAATTTCTAGTAGGGCTCGATATCATTATATTGGTCACTTCAGAATGTTACCACCTATACTTCAGAGAAGGTATCTCCAAAATGAATTGGTTTTCATTCTTTGAAAAAAACTATGAGAATACTGCAATTTTACGTGCGATAGATTCTGTTAAACGAGATGCTACTTTTGGAACAGCCCATTTAATAATTGGTGTTAACACCGCACCAGATAATCCGCCTGCATGGATTTCCACCGTACAAGTCATTATTGTTTTACCATTAACATCTTCTGCAGTAAAGTGACCGCTTCCTGTAAAATTATCTGATAAACCTTTTAGTTCAAACTTAATATTTGAAGGTTCATTCCATTCGGTAATATCTACCTGCGCTTGTATTGTTTTTTTAATACCTTTCACACTACCTTCAAATGTCCAAATAGATTGCTTGTCATTTATGATTTCATGTTCTTTATAGGCTGGTACTGTCGTTGCCCATTTTTCGAGATCACTGACATAATCCCAAACTGCTTGTACATCTACTGGAACTACTACAGTATGCGTTCCCGTTGCCATTATGATCCCCACCTTCACTATGTATGAATTGTAACTTTACATTTCTACAATATAATTATTACATAAAAAGCATAAACTTACATCACTAATTACATAGCTTTCCTTCTTCCAATCCTCCAATTATTTGTAGAATCAAGTTTTTCCGATCCTCCACAATCCGGCCCTTTAATGGAATAACAGGACTGACGTTTTTAAACGACTTTAATGTCACTTAACAGTATTCCTTATGGAACTATCCTACCACAAGAAAAAGGGTGCCTCAGTTGGGTTAAGCACCCATTATAAACATACATTAGATTTTTCCATAAAAATTACCAGCTATTTATTAGAAGCTATAGAACATTATAAAAGGGTATGATTTATCTACTTTAAGGAGGTTTTCTAACATGACCAAGAAAAATCAACAGCAAAAACAAATAGACACTCAACTACCTGATGCAAACTTTACTGATACTGAATTAGGACAAGAACTTGCAAATATTCATCAAGAAGTTTCTCAATTAATTCAAACCGTGTCTCAATTTCGAGATTCTCCACAAGGTGCCCAAGCAAATCAAGCTTCAAACTCATCAAAAAAACAGATGGAATCATTTAGTTCTCAAGCTCAACAACAAATGCAGAAAACAGATCAACAAAGTCAACAAGAAGAAACTCCAAAAGAAAAACACAATATAAGAGATTATGATAGAGCATGGGAAGATGACCGTCTTTAATAGAGGGCATCTTCCTTTAATTCATTGACTCAAGTCCTTCATTTCTTCTTTCACTAACTTATCCCGTTTTTGCTTAAGAAAAGGAGCTTCTGATCAGCTCTTTGTAATAAAGTAAAGCACCTGTTAGTTGAACAAAGAGCAATCACCTTATTCAGCCATAGGTCTCGTGCCATTCATTTTTAAAGTCTATTTATCAATAAAGTCTATGTTATTGTCTAGACACCATTTAATCGCAATTTGTTTATATCGTTCGTCACGATAAGAATACCATTGGTCCTCCATTTCAAAGTCAATGATTTTGTCCCTAAATCTTCTAAAAGCACCCTTCCCCTTAATTGAACTTAATAATTTATCTTGTTTTCTTTCATCACTAACAGTAAAACAAAAATCTTCTATAATCTCATATTCATTTATTTCATATTTTGTTGGGAGTTCCTTGTAATTCTCAAAGTTTTCAAATACATCATTAGCAACTTTTCTATCTTCTTGTTCCCACTCAGGTAAATGCCCGAATTCTTCTTCATCTTCAGCTGCTCTCAAGTCATCCAAAGTTACTGAAATGATTTCACCAGTTTTTACATTTAAAAATGTCCGAGACTCATCAAACTGCATTTCCAATTCTTCAATAATGGCCTGAATCTTTACTGGATTTTTCAATTATTGATCACCCTTCAATTTTTTACTAATGCACCTGTTAGCATTCCTGTAGCTCGTTAAATATCAGGTTTTAAAAAAATAGAGCCCCTCAGTAAGATACGAGTATAGAGACCAATCTAACTCAAAGCCTTAAGGAGGAAGCTACTATGAATTTTAAAATGCAAAACAAAAAAAATCAACTAATTGAGAGAATTACGGATCAACATCCAGTTGTTGACGGACATACTAGAAAAACTACACGTTATTGTGAAGGAGGAATAGCTAAAATATTGCCCAATTGTTGAATAAAGATCAAATAGCACTCTTCAACTATCCTGCCCGATAGTTGCATAAGAAAATGGAGCTGTTTCCAGCCCCATATAGAAGTAAAGCACCCATTATTTCATTAAGGATCTACACTGTGAAATAATTATTGTCTCGAAACACCTAATTCCTTCCAACTTCGACTTATTGTAAAATAAAGCTAAAAAGGTTTGAGGTATCTAATGATAAAAGGAAATTCTTATATTCTTGTTTTCTCCGTGCTTGTCTTTTTAATAATACTACTTGTTTCAACTACACCCATAATAATTAAAACTTTACTTGTTATTATAACGATTGGGTTTCTATTTCCTATTATTAGAAATATTCTGTTTAAAGATAAATTCAGAAAAATTAAAGTGGCTTTCTATTCATCATTGTCCTTTACCATTGGATTTTTTCTAATCTCTATGATTGAGGAACAATCATTTAATTTAAATGGAGAGTTATTTGGTTTTACTATTATTCTGCTTTTTTATAGTTTAATTGGAAATTTCGTTTATGGCTTACCTGTATCTCTAATTGCTGAATTTATCTCTATGAAGTTTTTCAATATTCGATTCTGGTTATCTGGATTAATTCATATTGGATTTGGGTTGGGTACATACTTTATTGAACCAGGTTTCTCTATACCTGCGATTATTTGCTCGATAATCTTTTTTGCTCTTGATGAAATCACTAAAAAAATTCGCCTTCTTCTTCAACTAACCTGCCCCGATAGTTCATTAAGCAAAAAGGCCACCTGTCACTTTAAGAGTTATTTTGCACTATAAGTAAATATAAAAAGCCCAATTTCTCAGCACTAAAATTGAGAAATTGGACTTTTACCGTTACTTCGGAAAAGCGCCCTTTAATGGAATACCTAAAATATGATCTTAGTCTTAAAATCAATTAATTCCTCTTTCACGAAAGCCCCCGATAGTTTAAGTATAATATTTAACAATCGTAGACTAGTAAGCACGAGCAAACCAAACCGTATGTTTTGCTTCTTTACCACAATGAAGGCATGTGTGCTTTGTTGTCGGTGGGTTAAATGGAATGTTTCGTGTTGTGAATTTTGTTTTTTCTTTTACATTTTCTTCACAAGCATCCTCTCCGCACCAACCAGCTAATATCCAACCAGGAATTGTTCCATTTTGTTCGGATTCTGCTAGATGTTGTTTTAACTGTTCGATTGTATCGATATGTGTGTGTGAATTCTTCGCACGGAAAGCTTTTGCTTTTTCAAATAGACGAGTTTGCATTGTTTCAAGTTCTTTTTTAATGCTTTCAACAATTGATTCTAAAGGTATGGAAACTTTCTCCTCTACATCACGTGCTTTCATTAAACCTTGATTATTTACTAAATCACGTGGACCAAGTTCAATACGTACAGGTACACCTTTTAACTCCCATTCATTAAATTTATAGCCTGGAGATTGATCAGAATCATCAAGACGAACGCGAATTCCTTCCGCTTTTAAAGCTGCAAAGATTTCATCTAATTTCTCCATAATTGCATGGTTCTTTTTCCATGGACCAACTGGAATCAAAACAACTTGAGTCGGTGCTATTTTTGGTGGTAAAACAAGACCTTGTTCATCGCCATGAACCATGATGACCGAACCAATTAAACGTGTGGACGTACCCCAAGATGTTGTATGAACATATGCGTGTTTATTTTCTTTATTTAAATATTTTATATCAAATGCTTCCGCAAATTTTGTACCTAAGTAGTGTGAGGTACCTGCTTGTACGGCTTTTCCATCTTTCATAATTGCTTCAATGGAGAATGTATCAATCGCACCGGCAAAGCGTTCTAATGGTGTCTTTTGCCCTTCATAAACTGGAATCGCAAGTAATCCTTCTACGACTTCTTTATAAATAGTTAACATTTGCATTGTTTCCTTACGCGCATCTTCTTGATCCACATGAGCAGTATGTCCTTCTTGCCATAAAAATTCAGAGGTACGGATGAATGGAAGAGTTTTCTTTTCCCAACGGAATACATTTGCCCATTGATTAATTAAAACTGGAAGATCTCGATAACTTTTAATCCATTTTGAATACAAATGTCCAATCATTGTTTCTGAAGTTGGACGCAGTGCTAAACGTTCTTCTAATTTCTCTCCTGCTGCTTCTGTTACCCAAGGAAGCTCTGGTGAGAATCCTTCAATATGATCCTTTTCCTTTTCGAAGAAGGATTCTGGAATTAACATTGGGAAGTATGCATTGCGATGACCGGTTTCTTTAAACCGTTTATCCATCTCTTCTTGAATATGTTCCCATAATTCATAGCCATCTGGCTTAAATGCAATACAACCACGAACTGGGGTGTAATCCATTAAATCAGCTTTTTGAATCGTATCAATATACCATTTTGAAAAATCGTTTGTTATTTGTGACATCGTCTTTACCTCCTGAGAAAATGAAATAACTTTACAAAATAAAAAAAGCATAAAGAGTCCTTAAAAAAGGACGTCTTTACGCTAGTAGACGTGGTACCACCTTAGTTCGACATTAATAATAAATATTAAGTCCTCTAAACGTTTGTAACGAAACGACTCGGTTAATTTTTATCTAACATCTCCGTGGTAGGGTTCAATAAGAAGGGGTGATATAGCTTTCAGCCAAGGCTATATTTTCTATTTCACAATCCTTATTTACTTGAGCACATCATTGATTACATATTTATAAATTAATATATCAATTTGCTAAAAGTAATTCAATTATTACTGTAACACAAACAAAAGCTACTACAAAAGTAACTAGGCAGATAAAAATGATAGAAGCATTTAAATATGTACTCCTTCTTATAATCATAAAAAGAAATGTTTTAATTTTTGCTTATTGAATTAACCTGCCAGTTACTTTAAGTATAAAATTTCACAATCTCCTCTAAACTTTAACCTAGAAATCCAATTTTCTTTAAAGGCGTTGCTCCATAATCTGGTCCGATTGCTGAACAAAATTAAAAAAGCATTCTTTAGCTATCTGTTATTTAGTTCATAAATAAGGTTCCATAAACAGACATTTATGCTGCTAAAACAACTTTATCAAAAAACAACATGTTGGTAATTTCATAAACGCTATTTGGTTACAAAACTCGTGATTTAGTAAACAGTTTTTATTAAATAGTTAAATAATTTTTAGAGAATAGAACTAACGCACCCGTTAGTTTAAGTATAATCATTCACAATCTCTAATAACTTCTCTAAAATTTTTAAGTTATGTACAAAAACTATACTTTGACATCGCATAAAGTATGGAGATTATTTCAAGTAAAATAAAACTGCCAAGTTGATTTTTAAACTCACTTATTTATTGAGTTCATTAGTTGGAAGAAGTATTCAAGTTTGTGAGTCTTATTTAGGTTATACCACGAATGTAATGTATCTGGTGCAAATACATCTAATTTTTTCAGTACTTCCATCGCAAATTCCAAAGGAGCTACTCCTGATGCAGTAACCAAATTTTCACCAGTTACTACAGGTTCCATCTCATAAAAATTTTCTCCTTTATAATTAGGACAGACCATTTTAATATACTCTAAGCTATTGCTTGTATGCTTTCTAGAGTCTAGATACCCCATATTAGCTAGTCCCTCAGTTGCACCACAAATAGCAGCAACATTAGTGCCAAGCTTTAAAGCCTCGCCAATTTTTTTCAAGATAGGTTGATGAATAGCTTCTCCCCAAGTATTCCCTCCAGGTAGAATTACAAGATCTTTACTATCAAAGTTACATTCATCAAGGGAAATATCTGGTTTTATACTCAGTCCCCCCATCGTAGTAATAATTTCTTTATTCGCTCCTACTGTAATTACTTTTAAAGGTGCTAAATCTTTTTTGAAATATCTTCCTGAATTTAGTTCAGCAATTAAATATCCATATTCCCAGTCTGACATTGTATTAAATACATATAGATAAACTTTTTTTATTTTCATCCACTAACACTCCAATCATAATTTTCATAGTTTATTTTTTCCACATCAAAAGCTACTCCACCAAAAAAGAACGTACGTTCCCTTTAATGTGATTATATACCACAATTATCCAATTGTCTATTTCTTATGGAACTATCCTGCCCCTTTAGTTGAAGAAGAAAAATCAAAAGCATTGTTTAACAGAGTCTTTTTAAAGAAGTAACAATCAAAAAAAGTTCGTAAAGTGTACTATTATGAACAGTGTTTATCGACTGTAAAAAGCAATCTACTCCCCTTCAAATCACTATCACTTGGGGTACTAGGGGCAGTTCTAACGCAAAATAACCCCTGCCCAACTTTTTAAGGCTGGTAACAGAGGCAATTGCAGTAAAACCATTTAGGTGTTTCGAATTATAGTATTACCCCAAACATGGTTTGCGTATCCAAAGAGATTTAGCGTGTCTTGATACCAAGTTGCTATTCAAATGGGCAGGAAATTGGGAAAATAAATGTTTATGTATTCGTTTATGTTTAAGATCCAACGCTATGTTCTACTGCATAATCCCAACTAGGAAAATAATACAATGTATTTTTCATTAACTCCGGATCTGACTTCTTTACCTCTTTCTTCCGAGGTGGCTTCCCTTCTTTTTCTACTAATTCAGAAATTTGATTCACGACTTCTTCAACACTCATATTTACTTCCATTTGTTACCTCCTTCTTGTTCTTAACTATATATTTTCCCGATTTATGAAAATTAATACAATTGTACTTTAGCTAACCTTCCCCGATAGTTGCATAAAGAAAAAGCTGCCGAAGCAACCCTGTTATTGAACTAAGCACCAGTTAGCTTAACAAGATAAATATTTTTCTTGGTCACATAAAAGACCATTTTATTGGAAAAATAATCATAAAGGAGATGTAATTATTGAAGAAGATAACTTCCATTACTCTTATAGCAGTATTAGTTACATTATTTGCTTTAAATGTACAAGGATTCGCTCAATCTAATACTGGAGAAGAACCATGGAGTAAGTACCCGGATAATTCAACAATGAAATTCAAAGATGTGGATTCAATGTATGATTCTCTTGATAAAAATCAATATGTTGAATTTGAGAATGCAAAATTGAACATTCGAGAAAAGGGTTATTTTAAAGACATTAATACGGTACTATCAAAAGCTGATATGTACGGTGGTAAATCAAGACATGGTGGAGAAGGTTATCACCCTAAAAGACAAGTTTATGTATTTGTAACAGTCTCTCAGGATGGTAAAAATGTGACAACAGCTATTTTTGATGCAGAAACTAAAAGACCCATTTCAATAAGTTCAAATTAAAAAATGATGACAACTCTTGGATTTATGGAGTTGTTTTTTTATTTTCCAATAACACTCTTTAAGCCATTTTCCTTAATGAACTATCCTGCCCCTTTAGTTATAAAAAAAGGCTGTCTAAACAACAGCCTGACTATTACACCCTATGTTAGTCTTTTTGTATATATTTATGGTCCATAAAAAATCATAAAGAGCATTAGAAATATGTTTAATACTAACAATATCTTACCAAATAGATTTTTTATAGCTAAAACAGAAAATACAATAGAAATTATGAATGAAAAAATTGCTAGTTTTGGTGGAAAATACACAACGTCTAAAATGCCTGACATAGAAAAATACAAAAGAAAAATGCTAATAAATATAAATATCATTGAAAAAATTAATGCTATCGTGATATAAATAAAAGTCCTGAGTTTTTTCAGATGTTGTTTCTCATAGCTATAATCAACCATTTTCCCCTCCGGATATTAAGTTTGTTTAATCCTTAAAAATCAACCTTTACCGAATACTATTCGCTTTCTGAACAATAAATACCTTCTTCAACTATCCTGCCCCCTTAGTTCATCAAGAAACTCAACAACATTATTTAACAGAGCTTTTAAAAAAAAAACACAAAAAGCCCCATTTTTTGGGAGGCTTTTTGTGTTTGCTGATAGGACTCCAAAATGCTATATAAGCACTCCTTTCCGTCATTCTCCCTTTAATTCAGCTAAATAGTG
This sequence comes from Peribacillus sp. YIM B13481, assembly GCF_042787985.1. Lineage (NCBI taxonomy): Bacteria > Bacillati > Bacillota > Bacilli > Caryophanales > Bacillaceae > Peribacillus > Peribacillus sp. YIM B13481. The sequence goes on along the minus strand of NZ_JBHZPE010000074.1, from coordinate 5,339 downwards.
CCTTACGGCACTTTCAACTAGTTCATAAACCGTCCTATCATGAATGATTGCTTGTATTTTTAGTTCCTTCATAAGTTCAACATCCATATCGAATGAAGAACGTTTTCTTATAACGTTGGTTCGTTCCATGGTTGGTGCTGATTGTTCGTTCGCTTGTTTAACCTGTTCTTTACCACGTTTTATGCCAACGTTAGAACGTTGGTTGGTATTGTTAATAGGTTCTTTATTTACATTAGTTGAAACGTTCGCCTTTGCTTTTCCTGCTGTTGCAAAGTTATAAATAAGCTGCTCTTGTACCGTTTCCTCGTCACCTTCACCAACGAAATGCCAGCCTTTTTCGCTTGAATTTCTATACTCATAACCAGCTTTATTCAATGCTTTTCTTAGTAATTTTTCTGAAAGATGAACATCAGCCCTTTTTGCAATATTCACTGGTTTATCAGTTTTAATTAACTCCAAGATTTCACCGATTTTCATTTAGTAAGCTCACGGGAAAACCAATACTTCGTTTTGATATTTCGATAAGTACCAATGTCTTTGATCAGCTCGGCAATAAGATCATAACCGCAATATGTGTGCCTCAGCGTGCTAAATTCATCCAATGTGACATAATCATCACTCTTTAATTCAACGTGACACTCTCCACAACAAATCCCCATATCCAACACCTCCACAAAGTATATTGATATATTCGTCGAAACTTGGTGACCATCCTTCTTTTGTACAAAAAACAGGTCTATTGACGGTCCTTTAATGTTTATTAGTTTTTCAAAGTTATCTGGACCTAATTATAAAGAACCTTAATAAATAAAGGAGAGTACAGTTATTAACACAATGTTACAATAACACAAATTCAAAATGTAAATTTTGAGTACACTCATAGTAGATTATTAAAAATGCTATTTTAAGTGGATTTTGTGTGTAAAATTTAAGTTGTATAATAAATGAACTAGGTAAGTAGATTGAAAGGATGTCACTTTAGGCGATAATTTGCACTTATTTTGCAACTTTAAAACCCAGCTACCTTCATAAGAGAAGATTAGCTGAGTTTCTTCATTATTCCTGCTTTTCTAAATACCGATAAATCGTTGTTCGAGATACACCTCATTTTTCTGCGACGTCTTTAATCGGTGTACCATTTTCAATTAGTGATTTCATCATTTCAATATCTTTCGGTCCAAATTTTCCAGGACGTCCTCCAAGTCGACCACATGCTCTAGCTGCAGCTCGTCCGGCAGCCGAACGTTCCTCAATTAAATTACGTTCAAATTCCGCAAATGCCGCAAACAAATGAAACATCAATTGGCCTGTGGCATTACTTTTGTCCATTGTTAAATTTTCTTGTAGACTGTGAAAGCCACACCACGTTCATTTAAGCTATTCACAATTTGAATTAAATCTTGCATATTGCGTCCTAATCGATCTAATCGCCAAACAACAATCGTATCGCCTTCACGTGCATACTGAAGTGTTTCCTCTAACCAGGACGCTGTCTTTTTGCCCACTCATTTTATCGTGAAAAATTCTGGAACAGCCATATTGCGTAAGAGCGTCCATCTGTAAATCTAAATTTTGTAATCCCGTCGACACACGTGCATATCCAATTAACACTCAAATCACTCTTTCTTATTATTCCTTTATATTTTTTGTAACATAAGATAAAAATAGATAGGTTATTGAACGTAGAATAATGAACAGAGTTTTGTTACGATAAAGGCAATAAAAACGTCCTTTTCATATCGAACAGTGGTGTGTTCAGAAAAGGACGAGTTTCGGAACATATATTTCGCCTGTCAAATATTAACATGTTATTATTTTGATAATGAGCGCTTTTTAAATTTTGTTCCACAATCCGTTCCGTTTTTAAAGAAGTAAGAATTAATTACAGAAGTACTTTGCAATAAAGAAAATATTTAAAAGTTGAGGTGTTTTATTTGAAAGAACGGCAAGACATAAAGGTTACTCCTGAAGATTTCGGAAATAGTTTTTTAAACGGAGAGTTTTCCGTTATATATCATCAAACAACTGAAGAATTTAAGCAGTTAGCCACAATCAACAAATTCATAGAGTATGGGGAATCCTTCAATTATGGGGTAGAAACGTATAATTTAGAAATGAGTACCAATTTAAATAAAAATATAAAGCAGTACATATGGTTGGACAGCAAAAGAGAAAAGGTAATTAGTGTTTCTTTTGATGAAGATAACATAATACATGGGTTAAGCCTTGCCCCTTTTGTTTCCTATCCAGAAAGTGACCGTCAGTATACACAGAATACTTATATTATGCCAATAAAAGAAGAATGGTTTGTCTTTTGGGGCGGAACAAATCAGTTTATAAATTATCACTATTTATACGATGACCAAAGATATGCATATGATTTAATCATTATGAAAGATGGCCAATCATATAAGGATTCTATAAACAAGAACGAAAATTATTACGCTTTTAATAAAGAGATAGTAGCTCCAACAGATGGTAAGGTAGTAAAAGTGTTAGATGGGATTGAGGACAATGTGCCAGGTGAAATGAGCCCGAATCAACCTGAAGGGAATTGCGTTATAATTGAACACAAAAATAATGAGTATAGTATGCTCGCACATTTAAAACAAAATTCCATTCTCGTGAAAGTTGGGGAAATCGTACAAAAAGGACAAGTGATTGGTTTATGTGGGAATTCTGGAAATTCGTCCGAGGCACATCTTCATTTTCAAGTAATGAATTCACTAGATTATTTGAATGGTAAGTCCATTCGTATCCGTTTTGAAGGTGATCATGAACCCATTCAAGGGGATTTTATTAACCCCTTTAAATCTTAATGTTAACAAGGCGCTAAACTCAATAAGACCGGTTTTAACAGACTTTGTTTTTCCCAATACTAGCTAATAAAAGTATATTAGTTATTCAACAAAATAGCTTTTCCGTAGTAACGAAAATCCCAATTTCCCAACATTACATTGAGAAATTGGGATTTTTTATATTTACTTATAGTGCAAAATAACACTTAAAATAGGTGAAAAATAACTCCTTAAGTGACAAGCGTCAGGAAAATGCGGATTTACAACGCTAAGGAAATGTCACCTATTAAAAAAACCGATTTCCATCTCAAGGAATCGACTTTGTTATTCTTATTCAACTAAAGCACCCGTTAGTTTAAGTGATAATCTTCACAATCTTTTTTTACCTTAACAAAATCTAATCCCTTAATGTGTAGGGGAATATCAAAAAGACGCCTTCTTACTAAAGAAAAGCGCCCGATAATGGAATATCGTTATGCAGAAATGGTACTGCACTTATTTGTAGAATTGTCCCCTAAAACAGAATAAGCTCTCGTCATACTAATTGCTTAGCTTAGGATGAGAAATTGATGTTTATTAGATTGGGTCCAAAAATTGGATATTCTTAAACTCGGAATCCGCAGCAGCAAAATCCATTAATTTAGCTCCCTCAATAGCTAGTTCGTCTTTATCAACCTGCAACAATGATTGAAAAGGTTCGATAATGAGTGTTGAGGATTTTCTATTCTGCTCAATCCTCCAGAGCCCTTGGACATAGCCGTCAATAAGAAATGTGGCTTTAATGATACCATTCACTGTAAAGACTCGGCTGCGATATTCATCAGCTATAATCCTTGTACGATTTTTATGAGAAAGAAGGATATTGTCAAATTTAGCCAAAAAACGAACTGGTACTGGAGTATCAATATCCGGAAATTCTGCATGGGAGACATCAAACAACTCATTTCCATCCTCGTCCAAAAAAGTATTTAATTGAAGTCTTAGCCCCTCAATCACCTTACGAATTTTGGTTAGGCCTGACCAAGTCTGTATATCTGAAATCGTCGCTGGTCCGAAAGCCTTTAAGTAGCGTAGAATCAGTGATTCTATACTATAATTGGTAACAAGTGATTGACACAGCCAATTCTCAGCTGAAGCATGTATGGCCTTACCTTTGGCGCCCCAAATTCCTCGGGGAGGAATCTGGACTAATGGTACCAAGTTGCGTGCCGCCGCAGCGAGAGCAGAAGGATCTTTATCTTCCCATTTCTCTTTCAGCAGTTTTCCAAGCTCCTCTAATGTACGTGGTTGACTTTCTACAAGATCTCTACTGATTTTTGCGAGCTCATTATTATCTACATCCTTTAGTCGTTGCCCAAAATTAGCTTTCAAAGTCCGATCCAAAACGGGCTGAATTAAGGGACGAAGCTCTAAACAATCACGCTTGGTGACAAGAAAGATAGTGGAACGCATAAGTGCAATGCGTACAGCATCGCGATTCAACAATAACTGGGATAATGTTTCATGTTTGAAGTTATCTATTCTGGTCCATAAACTTACATAAGGTGAATTGGGTGTTTGAGACTGCATTCCGATTAGATGCTCAAGGACATCAGGAATAGACATGTTGGATCGTTTTATAAGAAGCTGCCGGGCTAAAAGTGTTCGGTTTAGAGCACGTGAACTCATTACTCTGTTTAGGCTTTCGTGATTATGATTTGATTTCATCACTTATCATTCATATCCTCCATAGTTAAAGATTGATTACGAGCAGGTCCAACAAAAATTTTCTTCATTTTGAATATAGAAATAGTCCGAAATCTTGCATTACAGAGGTATGACCCATTTGTCGCAACATGGTAGCTATATTCCCACGGTGATATGATCCGTGTGTGACGACGTGTAGTATTGTTTCAGAAACCGTCGTTTCCAGGAGCCCAGCATATGGATTATCAACCTCAATCACTTTTTCATAATCTTGTTGACTACTTAAATGTTCTTTGTATCGTTTAGATAATTTATAAAAACTAGCTTTCATTTCCTCAATATTTTTTGTTTCTATCTGTTCTCTCAATTGGTGTGTGTGTGCCAAGGCATCACTCATACTTTTACCAGAAATAATTTCAAGCCAGGCTAAATCTGTGAGGTATATATGAGACATTACTTTTGCCACCGAAGAAAAACCACTCTTAACTTCCTTATGGAAAATGTCTTGCGGTAGTTCTTTTAAGCGATTTAAAATAACTTCATTTGCCCATAAGTGGTAGTCATACATTTTTAATACAGAATGACCCATAATCATTTTTCCTCCCATTTTCACTTTAATGATTAGATTATGATACAGAACTGATTACAAATTTCCAAAGCTTTACATCTATACGATTTATTCTATAGTTGATTAAAAAAACCTCTATTAACTTCATAAAAAACATTCTATATCTTCCACAATCTGGCCCGTTTGTGGAATAAACGCTAATGACGATTGTTCAACTAAACTCCCTCAATAAAGAAAGCAAAACCTCTCGATATCTCCGTTTTTCTTAGATTTTCATAGTAGTTTAC
>NZ_JBHZPE010000073.1:0-14404 GCF_042787985.1 Peribacillus sp. YIM B13481 | reverse complement strand
ACTTGGCTACTTAAGTCCGGTGGCTTATCGAAACTTAGCCCTTAAAAAAGTTGTTTGATTTAGTGTTGACATACCAATTCCATAAAATGTCCGTTGTGATGTTCCTAGCTTCTGCTGATGTACCAGAGATATTCGTAATACTGTATTAAGAATCTATAAAAGGGATTTAATAAATAAATACTTTATCTTATTGATAGATGGTTGATAAAAGGGAGGGATACAGGTATGCATGAACTGATAGAAAAAGCGAAAGAGCTTCAAGTCTTGCAGACATCGTTGCAAGAACGATTAGATGCTACAGAAAAGAATGACATGATCCTTTTTCAGATTTTAGCGATGCAGAAATGCTCCAGTGGTTTCTTCACCGGCGAGAGCATTTAAAACAGCTACATGAAAAGTCCGCCAGCACCATACAAGCCTATGAGCGAGAACTTATTTAATTTATTGTTCAATCACTCACTTATTTGGTGGAAATCATTTTAGATTTGGAAAAAGTTGTGGAGGCTTCCCTCTTTAAATCTCTATCTACCCGGCACATTCAATGTATCAGGAAAGGTTATCAGAAAAAAGCCCCGATGTCGTAACAAAAGGAGCTTATTCTGTTGCCACATTATCCAGAAAGAAAACCATCATTAAGAGTTTATTGAAATTCCTGTTCGAAGCAGGCTATATCACTGAACCCATCTTTTTTTCGATTATTCCTCTCTAACGATGACAGGCATGCCTAATGAAGAGTTTACAAGACTCCGAATCAAGGATTACCAGCATGTATTTTCTAGAGTTCCTAGGTAAAGGAAATAAAAGAAGGCAAATACCATTGAAAGAAAAAGGAATGAATAGTATTCGAATGTTCCGTTCAGCTAGAGGAATCGAGGATATTGATGCAGCACAAGGAGCCGACCCGCTCTTTAAGACCCATACCGTCCGTGCATACTCTCCCTCTTATTTGTCTCAATACTTAACAAAAGCCATTAAAGAGAGAGGATTGCCTTTTTAAAGTTTCGTTCTTCTTCCATTCGTCCTCATACATTTAGGTAAGCTTTTGCCATCATTTCTCACTTAAATGAAGTTGATGTCCATCAGATTATGAAGAGCCTGGGCCATAAGCAGCTATCCACTACAGAAATTTATTTGGAGAGGGTTTTTGAAAAAGAACGCCATGCGATTCATTTGTTGTAATAAGATGTTTTTGGTGAGTATATATAATAGAAGAAAGTCGTCATATTTAGAGAAGTTTTTGCTGGATTTTTGACCCCATTTGAGTGGTGCACTCTTTAAAAAATTGATTCGAAAATGGTTAAAGATTGATAAGATATGAAAAAAGGTCGAGATTTAATAAAAGATACTCTCCATACCTTGCAATTCAAACGTATGATCAAAGGGGAGAACAAGTCATCTGGATGGCTTGTTCTCCCTCTTTTTTAGAATAATCCTTTTGATTCAGAAAGCCTAGCATGTATTTGCTGCATATCTTCAGCTTTATATTTTTACAATGTAATTAAACCGGCCTTCGGTAAAGACCAAATTAACTTTTAATACTCCATGAATCTTGATCCCTTTTAATATAGCCTTTTTGTTCTCATTGATAATTCTTGTGATAGGTTTAAAAGTCGGATACCAATTCTCTAGTAAAAAACGGCACAGCCAATATTATCTTACGATGAGCAGAAAAACCAAGGTTGATTTTATATTCGTATTCCCTCTACAATACCTGCCTTATGAAACCTTTTCACATTAATAGGGCAAAAACAGCATCCCGACCTTATTCCCTTCAAAAAACCATCTCTTTGCCCATGAGAGTAGCATCATAATTACTACGAAAGATAGTAGGAGATGTCCCCTGGAACATTTTAAAAAGTCGGCTCATCCATATTGGAATATTTTCATTTTTGGTTTTTTATGAATGCTTGTACATTCTACTCGACATGATTACATAACTGACCGATGTTCTCGACTTCCACAACGACCACATCCCCTGAATTAATCGAGCAGCTGCCAGATGGTGAACCCGTGGCCAAAATGTCACCTGGCTCCAGTGTCATCACCTGCGAAAGCCAGCTGATTAAAAACGGAATGCTCAGAGACATTTGATTGGTATTCCCGTCTTGGACAACGCGGCCGTTTAATGTGGTCACAATTCTCAAATTTGTAGGATCTACCCCGGTAACGATGCACGGCCCCAAAGGTCCGAATGTATCAAATCCTTTGCCCCGCGTAAACTGTGGATCTTTTTTGGTAAGGTCTCTTGCTGTGACGTCATTAAATATCGTGCAACCGAACACATAATCAAGCGCATCTTCTTCTTTAATGTTTTTTCCGCGCTTTCCAATGACAAGGGCCACTTCCCCTTCAAGTTCCACTTGGTTGGATAGATCGTTTGGAGGAAGGATAATTTTCTCCTTGTCTGCAATAAGCGAAGATAATGGCTTTAAAAATAGAAATGGTTCTACAAGGTTTGCCTCTCCCCCTGTTTCCTTCGCATGACCTGCATATGTCCAGCCGAAATTAACCACTTTCGAAGGTTTTACAGGTTCCAAAATTTTTACGTCACTATATTTCAGCTCTACCCCGTCATACTTTATTTCCTTGTTGACAAGTTCAGCAAAACTGCTAGACAGTTGTAATATCATCTCATCCTCAACAATACCGTAATGTATTTTGCCCTGTTGATTCTGATAGCGGACTATTTTTTGCGTTTTTTGTAGCACTTGCATAATGAATTAACTCCTTTGATAAGTAAGGTATACTGACTTAGATAATATATAATTCGGGTCTCACATAATCGCAAACGATGAATCCAACTCCATAATAACCATAGCTCAACAATGGGCTCAGTAAGTGAAGCCCTGGTGGTAGATTGTTTTATTCGATGAAGTACGAAAACGGCTTTATACGATTTCATCGAAACGTTGAATAATGAGCAAGCAATGCAGTTGAAGCACTTACACTACTTTTAAAACAATAAGTCAGACGGAAACATATGCGGTGGATTTGTTCATATGTCTGCACATCTTTTTTATTACATGGCGTTTTTCTTTTTTAAAGTGGAAGCATCTTGAGAGTGTTCCCAACATTCAACATTTTCAAGACCTTTAATGCTGTCTTTATAAAAAACAGGATCTTGACCAGCTTTTTTCTGTTTCATATAATCACTTAATGCTGCAAAAGCTACTTTTGATAATAAGAGAACGGCAATTAAGTTTACGATAACCATCAAGCCCATAAATAAATCTGCTAAATCCCATACAAGCTCGACTTTTGCTACCGCTCCGAATACAATCATGGCGAACGCGCCTATTCGATATAGAATCAACCATACTTTACCGTTGTGTAAAAATCGAATATTTGTTTCCCCATAATAATAGTTACCAATTAACGAACCGAATGCAAATAGGAAAACAAAGATCGCAAGACAACCTGATGCCCAGGAACCGATGTGTTCAGTTAATGAAGTTTGTGTAAGTGCAATGCCAGTTAGCCCTGGTTGTTTATAAGCATCCGAAAGTAAAATAATAAATGCTGTGCTTGTACAGATGATCAGTGTATCCGTTAATACGCCAAATGCCTGAATAAGTCCTTGTTTCACCGGATGACTTGTTTTTGCCGTTGCGGCAACGTTTGGCGCACTTCCCATACCAGCTTCATTCGAGAATAAACCACGTTTAACGCCATTCATGAACGCAGCGCCGATTGAACCGCCTGCCAGTTGTTCAAAGCCAAACGCGTTATGAATAATAAGAGAAAGAATTTCCGGCATTTTGGTTATGTTCATCGCTATGACAAATAATGCCATTCCAAGGTATAACACACCTAGAATCATCACCTTGTATTCAGCAATTTTTCCAATACGCTTCACACCGCCAAAGATAATCGCAGCGAAAGCAAGTGTCATGATAATCCCTACAGTTAAACGATCTGCCCCAAATGAGTTCTTAAAAGCAATTGTAACGGTATTTGATTGTACAGAATTGAATACAAGACCGAAAGAAAGCGTAATTAAAATGGAGAATAATACTCCCATCCAACGTTTGTTTAATCCTTTTTCCATATAATAGGATGGACCGCCTCGGAAACCAGTTTTATCTTTTACTTTATATACTTGCGCTAACGTACTTTCTATAAAGCTGGTTGCCGAGCTAATAATTGCAATAATCCACATCCAGAATATCGCTCCAGGACCGCCTAACGCAATCGCAATCGCAATTCCTGTAATATTACCTGTCCCAACGCGGGCGGCCATACCAATACAGAACGCTTGAAAGGGGGAAACGCTGTCTTCAGAACCCTTTCTTCCTTCCAATAAAACACGGACCATTTCCTTTAACATTCTAACCTGTACAAATTTCAATTTAATTGTGAAATAAATCCCACAAGAAACAAGCATAATAATTAATAATTTTGACCAAAGGAAATCATTTGTTACGCCAATCACATGATGTAATAACTGTTGCATTTAAACACCTCTTATTAAAATTTAGTTAGCTTAGAAGATACTTGTTTTTTTCAATTTTAAAAAGGATCAACTTCATCAACTGATGAAGTCTGTCCAAAGACAGGAGTTTATAGTTCCTAAAAATTGGATTTAATGACTTAATGGCAGTATCTCAAAAAGATAACGTAATATCTGCTGCAATCGTTGTTTCCATCATTTCTTTTACCTTTTTTGGATCTGTTGTTTTTCCTAGCACCCACATCAATTTCGGCACAATTGCTTCTGTGTTCATATTTTTAGAACGCACTACACGATTATGGTCAATTTTCCGACCAACTTCATATATATCCATGTCTTCTCCTTCTTCTAGACATTGAGTCGTAATGACAACAGATACACCGTGCTCGGTTAATTCAATCAATTTCGCTAAAATGTTGCGCACTTGAAAAGGAATACCACCACTTCCATAGCTCTCCACAACCACTCCTTTATACAAACCTTTTAGGCAGTCAAAAAATTCTGGTTTTATCCCAGGATGTAATTTAACAACCGCCACATCTGTACAAAGTGATGTATCTAATTGAATGTGTTTATTTTTTTGGATATGAATGGATTTATTATATTCAATTATGTCATCATGTATCGATGCAACATACGGATAATTAATACTTTCAAAGGCATCATAGCTTTTCGTCCTAAGTTTAATCCCTCTTGTCCCTTGAATGACTTTGCCGTCAAATACAATATATACCCCACCTATTTCTTCACAAGCAAAACGGATGGCATCTGAAATGTTTCGTTTTGCATCTGTTTTACTATACGAAATAGGAATTTGCGAGCCTGTAATAACAATCGGTTTTGATGCACCCTGTAACATATAAGAAAGTGCAGCTGATGTGTAACCCATTGTATCGGTGCCATGCGTAATAATAAATCCATCATACTGATCGTAATGTTCGTAAATAACATTCGCCATATCTATCCAAAACTCTGGTTGCATGTTGGTGCTATCAATGTTCATTAACTCCTTCGTATCAATATGGCAACGTACATTTAATTCAGGTATGTAACTTAATAGATCATCGGCATGCAGTTCAGGTGCAAGTCCGTTTTCTCCTTCAATTGAGGCTACTGTTCCGCCAGTCGTAAACAACATTAATTTTTTCAATGATAATGGCTCCCCTATCTATTTTTTACAATAAGTTTTTCAAAAGAAAGTATTCAATCCGCGTGCATTTATTCAATTCGCGTACTTTTAATATAATTATAGTTACATAAATATAATTATTCAAGATAAAAATATTCAATTTTCGTACACTTCCTCCACTTTTTGAATCCACAGAACAAATAATGAATATCAAAAAGGTAATTATTTCAGTAATTTCAACTTAGATGTTTAAGCATAAAAAACCATATACCTCAACGTGTTTATATGTTTTTAAAGAGAGTATTATATTTTTTTCTAAATGTTTTTATATACGTGAATCATTTCGTGAAATAATGTAGAATAATAATCTTCCAATTTTAAAATCTTTAATTGGGGGACAATTGATTTTATCCCATGTCGGATAATATACCGCCAGTCCAGATTTAAACATACAGTATCCTTAAAATTTCGTATTTTATCAACTCAACACTTTTTACAATCCTATCCATTTCAGCAGACAACCTATTATTTTTAAGTTTTAGGATTTCCATCTTATCAATAAGATTAATTGAGCTCTCGCCCTCATATAACAGGGAAAGGTGCAACATTATTGCGGCTTTTTGTTATATATTAATCCCATGAAATTAAGGCTTATTTTTTAGTACCTTTAAAAAACGAATAAAATTCAGTCTTTCCCCAAATAATAAGTAGACTAATAAGCAGGGAGGGATTTATGTGGATGTTAAACGTGTAAAACAGATTCTTTCTTCATCATCTGACATTGAGGTGAGATATAATGGCACTTCAGTATGGATTGATAATTTAAATGAAGACGGCAGAACTGCTACAGTACATCTCAGAGGACCATTAGAGGAAAAATCAGAAGTGGGCATTGATGAACTTAAAGAAATATAATGAATTTCAATTAAAAATAAGCTCCTCTCTTATAGAGAAGAGCCCAGACTGTAGACAAACTCGATGAAAATCGAGTTTGTCTACATTTTTTTTGAGGGTTTTAAAAATTCGAACGTTGATTAGAACGTAGGGCACTCGCTTTCCGCGGGCGGTCCGGGAGCCTCCTCGGCGCCTTTGCGCCTGTGGGGTCTCCCTTGAACGCGCTTTTCCCGCAGGAGTCTCGCACACCGGCTCCAATCAACTTTGTTTTAACAATTAGATATAACCGCTTTTGCCTACAGTCTTTTTTGTTTTAAAATAGGAGTATTAAAACTTGAGGTGATGACGATGCTTTCGAAACATAATTCTATTCAGCGAGATCAACTTGAAATGATTACTTTGGATCAACTGGTGCCAGCGAACCATTTGGTTCGTAAAATTGAGGCGGCCATTGACTTCACTTTCATTTATGACTTGGTGAAAGATATGTATTCAGAGATAGGGCTCCCAAGTATTGATCCAGTTATTTTAGTTAAATTGACATTGATTCAATATACCTTCGGTATTCGTTCGATGCGTAAAACAATTGAAGAAGTTGAAACGAATATGGCTTACCGTTGGTTTTTAGGTTACGGTTTCCATGATAAAGTGCCTCACTTCTCAACGTTCGGGAAAAATTACGAGCGACGCTTTAAAGATACTGACCTGTTTGAACAGATTTTCTATCGCATCTTAATGACAGCTTCCGAAAGAAAGTTAATAAGTGCTGAGCATGTATTCGTTGATTCCACTCATGTGAAAGCCAGTGAAAATAAGCGAAAGTTCGCAAAGAAAGTCGTTCGCAAGGAAACACGAGCGTATCAAGAACGCCTTCAAGAAGAAATAAATCAAGATCGTGAAAACCATGGAAAGAAACCTTTTCCACCAGATAAATATTATAAGGAAGAAACCAAAGAGATTAAAGAAAGTACAACAGATCCTGAGAGTGGTTACTATGTGAAAGATGAACGGACAAAACAGTTTGCCTATTCATTTCACACGGCTGCAGACCGCAATGGTTTTGTGCTAGGGTCGATTGTAACACCTGGAAATACGCATGATAGCCATATGTTAGAGCCACTGGTTGAACAAGTGATTGAGAAAGTTGGAAAGCCTGAAGCCGCAGATGCAGCTTATAAAACACCAGCCATTACAAGCTAACTCTTTGACAAAGAAATCACACCGGCTTTACCCTATACACGGCCACGAACAAAAGAAGGATTCTTCCGCAAACTTGAGTATGTTTACGATGAACATTTTGACTGTTACCTTTGCCCATCGGGCGAGATTTTAAAGTACTCAACAACAAATAAAGAGGGATATCGTGAGTACAAATCTCCCAAACACATTTGTAAGACATGTTCATTTTTATCACAGTGTACAGAAAGCAAAGACCATCAAAAAGTGGTGACGCGCCATATCCGGCAAGAAAATATGGAAGAAGCAGATCACCTGCGTCATCATCAAGATGTAAAACCTATCTATGCGAAACGCAAGGAAACGATTGAGCGTGTATTCGCAGATGCAAAAGAAAAGCATGGTATGCGTTGGACTACTTTAAGGGGACTTAAAAAATTATCGATGTAGGCGATGCTTACTTTCGCTGCCATGAATGTAAAGAAGATGGCCAATTGGACATGGCAAGGTCCAAAAATGGCCTAACATAGTGGGCTCGTAGAGACCCAAGCTCTTAATCTTGAGCAAAATTCCAAGAAAATATCAAAAGGGGATCGGAATTAATACATTCCGAACCCCTTTTGTCGACAAACTGAGCTCCTCTCTTATAGAGAAGAGCCTTTTCTTATTTCAACCTTAGCTTTTGACCGATATAAATTTTGTCCGGGTTTTTAATGCTGTTAAGACTAACAAGAGATTTTACGGTTGTTTTGTTGTTTTTTGCAATTAAGCTTAGTGTGTCGCCTTTTGTTACAGTATATGTTGTGGTTGATTCAGTTTTCAATGCACGGGAGTTGGGCGTCCTAAAAGAATTTACTGTATTTGTAAAATCCCTATAAGCTATATTCAAATCCACCTTTGTGCTGATACCACTTATCTTACCAGAATCGGAATGCTGCCAAATATCTGTGCTTCGTCCCAATGAGCTGTTGTATCGGGCAATCCACAAAGCGTACTTCGTCAATCTTGATTCATCTAAAGTATTTTCGAGAAAGTATTTACCAGTATAAAGCATAGCGGTGTATCCTGCTTCATCGATAGAGTCTAAAAAAGCTATTGCTGCATCGGTTAACTTTTTTTTATTTGCACCTTTTTTATTTTCTTCAAGATCAAGAACAACAGGGTAATTTAAAGTAAAAGAGCTGATAGAATCTAAAAAATAAGCAGCCTCTGCCTTTGCCCCAGCAACAGTAGCAAACTTAGCATAGTGATAGGCCCCGACTTTCAATCCCGCTGCCAAAGCTTGAGGAGCATTTTCTTTAAAATACGAGAGCTTAGGATAATTCGTTCCCTCGGTTGCTTTAATGAATACAAACTCCATGCCGGCCTTAGCAACTTCATCCCAATTAATAGCACCTTGCCAATGTGAAACATCGATTCCCTTTACATTTTCCATATTAATATCCTCCTCTTTTTTCAAAAGGAAACCAACTCTATGTTGCATGATTATAATCCTTTTTCAAATATTTTGATTTTATTCGTTTATTTAAATACCTCATGGTGGAAACATACAGTCCTATTGTCCAAACTATAATTGTGGGGATATTATTGCCGTCATAAATACCATTCATTGGGTATCATCTAAAATTTTTTTCAGTGAAAGCATTTAAAGTCGTTAAAAATCAGATTGAAAGTAAAGTGCTTTAGTTTTCAACGTTTATTGTATGGCTATTCTGATTTTATTAATATTAGAAGGGGGGGGGGGGCCGGCCGATATTACTAATCTTTTTTTTGAAATTTGAAATCGCATATTTCAAATCATATGAAATGGATTATTCTGCCGATTCCCTATAAATTGTAGAGTTATAATGAAAATAGTTCCATAATAAAAAGGCTGCCGTAGCAACCCTGTAATTGAAGTAAGGCAATCTATAGTTGATCAAGAGCAGATAATTCAGCTCTTGTCATACCTTATTACTTTCCTAGCTCTTTTCGAAAAGGTAAATATTAAATATGTTTATTATTATCTAATTGTTATTGACTTCCTGACTAATCAATTTGAATCCAATACTCTGAGATTTTTCATCTTCAATTCTATATACAGCACTTGCTTTAACCGATGTAGAATGCAATGGATTTCAAATCAAGTGTTTATGCTGCTGCTATTGAATCGTTTTTCTGTTTCCTTTTTTTCTTGTTCTTTTTCTTATAACTCCACATATAGACACCAGTAAACATCAGAATGGATGGAGTAAGGCCACCAATGGAATACAAAATTTTTGTAATTAAGCCACCAAAACTACCCGTATGTAACGGAAGGTGCCATGTTTGATAGATAAGTCCACTATTAACATGTGGGTCTAACTTGCCCACAACTTTTCCACTATACTGATCTAACCACACTTTCACATTTCCTTTTCCTGGATCATATGAACGACTAAGACGAAATTCCACTGCGCCTTCTGGAGTTCCCCTTTCCACCTTTTCGGGCATTCTAACTTGCATAAGTTTTCCCTGTGGTATGGCTTTTTCAGCCCTATTTAACAACTCATCAAGTGGAAGCTTTCCAGTTGGAATGGTTTTTGAGATAAGCTGCTCTTCTGGAGGCATTACCTTTGCTTTTGCACCAAACCAACTAAAAATCATTTCATCATACACAAAAAGGGCCCCTGTTATCGAAACGACCAATAAAAACGGAATGGAAAATCCACCAATGACTTTATGTAAATCAAACTGCCTTACATATGGGTTGGCATTACGTCTCATTATAAACCCACGTGCCAATTTTTTAATCCCCGGCCACCATAAATATAGTCCTGATAAAGTTATAAAAAAGAAAATAAATCCAATCATACCGACGATTTTCTCACCATTGAAGTCTTTTAACAATAGCTGTTCGTGAAATTCCTTTATCTGATTAAATAATGCTTTATCCCCTAATGTTCCATTTATGTATCCTGTTCCTGGATTGACATATATGCTTTGTTGCTCCTCTCCTTCCTTTAGGCGGAATAGATAAACTCCACGAGCATTAGGTTCACTTGGAGTGTATATACGCTCAATTTGTCCTTTTGGATGTGATTCTGATATAACCTGCACGGCTTGCTGATACGTAACTTTTTTCCCTTCTGTAACTTTATATAAATTAGGATGCAGTATACTGTTTAGTTCAGGTTCAAAGACAAGCAAACTTCCTGTTAAGCCAATCAGTACTATAAATACCCCAGCTAGCATACTAAGCCATAAATGAATTTTTGCAATGATTCTACGTGTTTTCATAAAAATGCCTGCTTTCCAATAGTAATTAATTTTGAAGGATAATCAATAATATAAAGATAATGATAATCATTGTCAATTAAAACTTTAAACAACCCCTATTGGATAATCTTTTGAGGCACTTAAGCATAAGAAAAGGGATGCACCAAAAAGCCATACATCTTGGGACATCCTCTTTTTTATAGATTAATATTCTTTTGTCCTTATTCTTTTAGCTGCATAGGCAAGGTTTTTCAAACATTCTATTCGAACTTTATCGTCACATACAAAGTCGTATAAAATTTCATTTTCCAATTTTGAATATATTAATGAGATTTCATCCTCTTTTGTCCATTTTCCCATTCGATAAATTTCTAAGTGACTTAGCATTTCTTGTACAAAGTATTCGACCGTACCAAACAAAACAGTCATTTTATATACCCCACTCTTTTTCTAATTCATGATTTTCTTTGTTTCTTTTCTAAAACCTATTTCATTCTATATATCCTATAATCCAAATTCATAAAAATCATCATTATACTATTTTACAAATTTTCATTCTTAATAAAGTTCGAAAGGCTTTACTTGTTTCTACGGGTAAAGACATTATTATTTAGTTTTGAGTCAATATTCAATAGACGATTCATTACAATACATTCTATATGTACCAATTATCTAGTACTTTAAGAACCATGCAGAGTTGTCACAATCTTTGTAACAGAAAAAAGAGCAAGTAAAAAAGATTGCTTGCCCTGTTTCTCACTAGCAATTAAGAATAAGTTATACATTATCATCATCTAAATCTTGAAAGTTAAACTAAGCAAGTTCTCCAATACAGTCTATTTTCTTTAATTGAATAGGTTACTCTTATTGTCTGCCAATAAGTTTCGAGTTTAACATTTCACGGATGATTAAAGTTCAACCTGTGTACAGTAATAGATTGAATCTCTTCAATGGTATACCCTTTTTGCTAGCATTAAACCAGATTCCGTTACATCCATCACCGCTCGATCTATATTAATTGAGTTCACAACTAATTCCTGGTAGAGGCAAGGAGCACTCCTTAGGATATTCTGCTAACCATTTCTATTTATTCATTTTGCTCCATTAACATGGTCCATAATTCCTCCCTTTCCCTTAATCATTTTCCCTGGAATCATCTATACGCTTGATCTCCACTCTCGGAAACTTCCATACCTTCTAATTGCAAAAGACTCGACACTAGTGAAATAGAAAGATCCGTTCTTGAAAGTGATTGTTTCCTTTCCTCATTTATTAGGCTACGATTCAAAATACATATTTGATTTATTTGTGACTTATATGTAACTGAGTGGTATACAATTGCCCCCTTTTTAATATGATTTTAAAGATGGTAAGGATAAAGGGGGATATAGTATTGGGTGAAAACAGCCAGGAAGCTAATATGAGAAATAATTCTGGAATGTTTGTTGAACGTTCTTTAGATGAAATCCGTTTTTGGTCACGAATTATGAAGGAACACTCGTTATTTCTAAGACTGGGTTTCAGATGTGAAGATACACAGCTAATTGACGAAGCTAATCAGTTTTTTCATGTATTTGAACGGATAGAACAGCAATCTCATTCCTTTACAAATCAAACTGATCCAGAACAGATTAGAATATTTAATGCGGAAGTGCAACAAGCTGCTACGAACATATTTTTCTTTAAAAGGAAAGTGTTGGGGTTAATACTTACCTGTAAATTGCCTGGTGCAAACAATTTCCCACTTTTAGTTGACCATATAAGTAGGGAAGCCAATTATTTTAGAAAACGATTAAAAGAATTAAATGAAGGTAAATTGAAACCACTTGCTGATGCTATCATCAAAGAGAATGTTTTCTTTTTAAGGATCATGGCGGATCATGCAAAATTTATTGGACATCTCCTTGATCCATCGGAAAGAAAGCTTGTAGATATGGCGCGAAACTTTAGCAATGATTTTGATCAATTAGTCTTTCAAGCTGTAGACTTAGAGTCCATGAAGCCGCAATCTCAAACTGCCCCTCTTTTGGATCAATTTCTAGATCAGAACCGTGTTTCCGTCGTATCACTTCGAGACTTTAAGAAAACCGCCAGAGATTTAATCGAAGAATGCAAAATCAAGAGCATTATCCATCCTCTATTGGCTGATCACGTTTTCCGTGAGGCCAATCGTTTCCTTGAAATTATCGATATGTTTGAATCCCATCTTACAGGTGAAACATACAATTAATTGAGTGTGAATTATATAGAAAATTGCAATTATCGGCTAAAGAGATTATAACCTAAAATAGGCCCCTCTCGATTTAGAGAAGGGCTTTTCCTATGTTTTTGCTGTTAATAAAGTGAGTTCACCAAATTTTATCCATTCCCCCTAAGCCCATCCTTTTTGGACTCTTACTTAGCTTAACTATAAAGGATATTCAAGCACTAGCTCGATTTTAAATGGCACTCTTACCGATCATAATCTATGCCCACTTTTCTAGGACATCCAACTATTGCATTTTTGAGAATCTCAAATTCCTCGGATTTATAAAATCGGTTTACGCATTAATCCCCATTCGCTATATATATCTTTCCTCCAATAATTATCTTTACACCTAATGCAGTATTCTTGCGCCTTCAACCATTCAGGGGGAAGTTTCTCCCGGATGGAAAAATTCTCTGATTTATCGGACTATACTTTTCAGTTTAGATATTTTTTTAGTTTCTCTTTATCAGAAACATGAATCCATGGTAAATCTCGATTATCATTATTAATGCCAGGTTGGATAACTCGGCTATATAAAAGGTCATAAATACAATCATTTATTAACTGTATATCTTTTTCTGATATTTTCCGGTTATAGGTTATAGCAGCTGCTCCTGTTTGTTTAGTTACTCCTCCTATTAAGCCCCGTTGTTTTAATGAACTTCTAATAACTTCTCTGATAGCGTCTAGACAAGTCAACGGGAATACATCAAGGTGTTTAACAATCATTCTAAAAATATCCTCTTTAGATAAGTCCTGTTCAATATTTTGTCGCAATTATTCCACCCCCATCTTCAAAACATTCTTCAAACGAAACGTAATTTCCTCCTTTATCCACAAAAAGGACAAAACCCCTAATCCGATACCACCCTTTGCTTTATTCTCAATAAATAAGAACACTGATTTACGGCTTTCAGTCACAAATACAACTTCTGGAAAAACGACCCATTTGGTCTTTAAACTTTTATCGAAGATCAACAAATAATTAACCAATGCCCACAAAAAAAAGCCCTCTCGATTTTTAGAAGGCCATTTAACAATGGAGGAGTACCACTTAGGGGGTAGTACAATAATATAATTATCGCCAATCAAAAACATTTATATTCCTCCCTCCCTTATATTCAGTAACAATTTAGTGAAAGCTTCTTTACCTGCCTTCAGTGACGATTGCCCCTTAGACATTCCCCATCTGCCTTGGACAGGTTACACTTAGTTGGACAATAAAAATAAGGGCATGTAGAATCATACACAATAAGTGAGGAGAATCTAC
>NZ_JBHZPE010000072.1:0-14557 GCF_042787985.1 Peribacillus sp. YIM B13481 | reverse complement strand
GCGCGTCTAGGGGAGACCCCGCAGGCGAAAGCCGAGGAGGCTCCCCGACCGACCGCGGAAAGCGAGTGCCCTACGTTTCAATCAACGTCCAAATTGTACAAGCCATAAAAATAGACAAACTCGATTTTCCTCGAGTTTGTCTACAGTCTGAGGCGTTCTACTTTTGTAGAAACGCCTTTTTATACCATTTACTTGATTCAATCATTTATAAATCAATTTCTGTTACTGCTGAAATCATTTAGAACATTGGCCTCCGATTTTTATCTTTCATTTCAAGAACACTTCTTAACATTTCATCAGGGCATCGGTCCCTTTACTGCTTATGCTGAAACCTGCACCAATCAAGTCATTTATATATGTTGGAATTTTCAGTCAAGAAGGTTTTTTCACGCATACCTTCAGATCGATAGTTCCCAACTGGCCAAAACAGATGATTTTCTTGTTCATCTACATACCAAGTTTGCTCTTTGCGAGAAGTGAAGGTTAAATGTCAAAGTCGTCTCATACGCAAAAAAAATTGCATCACCATTTTTGTTTTGTTTCACTTTTCATACATCTCCTATAAATCAAGATAGCCTCCTAATACTACGTCAATTTCAGTAGGCTATCTTCTCCTTCTTACCATTTCATTCACCTCATTTTTCTTGATGAATCATTGTCCTTATACTTTCAAATGCTTGTTTATTTACCTTCCCATCAGAGGTTCAGATTCAATCAAACCATAACATGTAATTTTATGATTAAAGCGTTCCTTCAACAAGGTAAATCAAACGCATTAGGCCTTACCTCCTAATGTGTTTTGCAGGAATAAGTCTTTTTTACTCATCCTTAATAAGTTATCAAGAAGATAAGCAAACTATATCCATATTGCAGCTTATAAGAATCTCCCTGCCTAGGCTTAGTTTTCGACAAATTATCCAGGTAGTAAATAAAGAATAAATGAATAACGGTTATTCTTAAAATCGCTTAATCAATATTTAATGGGGTGAATGTTTTATGAGAATGAAAAAAGCTTTTATAGGTCTCTCACTCTTATTTATGATTGTTCCTGGTATAGCTAAGTCGGCCGATTCTTTTAATCCCGCTTCTAAAAATGATCGTAGCGGTATCGTGGCAAATTGGAAATTCACAAAACAACATGTTAAAAGCGGTTCAATCGATAAAGGTAATTTAATTTTAGAAGATACAAGCAAACAAGGAAATGATTTAAAGTTAGTGACGATAGGTGATCCTGCCTCGCCTGAATTGAAAAATATGATTCAATGGTCTGAAGAAGATTATTATGATCAACAAGAAGGGGGAAGCATGCAATTCGCAAATTACGAGAACGCGCCTTCAGGAAGATATTTCAAAACCAAAAAGGATGCACCAATAAATTCTGAGAAATTCGATAAAGGTTTTACCATTGAAGCGGTTTTTAAGTTGCCAAGGGAATCCAAGAACGGCATGGGTCTCTTTTCCAGACAAGGACAGGCTGCCGATCTTAATAAATTGGAAGGCGAGAAGAAAATCCTTTCGGCATTAACTATATCCAGTGATCAAAAAATACACTGGACAAGCCATCCATCTAATTTAAATTATAATGTAAGCAATTGGTCCCGAGCTTTAAATCCTGATGAGTGGTACCATTTGGCGGTCGTTAATGATAGTTACACGACTACTTTAACTTTGAATGGCGTAAGTGATTACGGAAAATCAGAAAAGGTCATAGGAATTGCAGCATTAAAAGGTAAAGGCTGGAACATCGGAGCATCTGAATGGGGAAATAAGCTGGGTGGACTATTCGGGGGGAATATCCAAGAAATACGAATTGCTAATAAGGCTTTGACTGAAAAAGAATGGATTGTGCAGGATGCTCGCGATGATAAACCATTCGAAGGATCAAACAAAGCTTTACCCTTTCTAACGAATAGAAAGAATTATAATTTTCTTTTTGTTCCAGATGTCCAGAAATATTCAAGCCAAAATCCCGAGATTTTCAATAGCCAAATGAACTGGATTTCCAAAAACACTAAAAAGAACAATATCATTATGAATACATTTGTTGGGGACATAGTGGATAATGATTTAGAAGAACAATGGCAGAATTCCCTTGGAGCCATTTCCCATATGGATAAAAATGAAGTTCCATATATGATAGCGGCCGGAAATCATGACTATGCTAAAGGAGATCCTTTCTTAACACATTATGGGCCGAAGCGTTTTGTTAATAAAAAATACTATAAGGGGTCTTCTCCGTCTGGATATAGCTCTTATGCAATGGCTAAAGCAGGAAGTTATGAATACTTAATCTTAATAGTGGATATGAAAAGTCTGCATAAGGACTTGGAATGGTCAAAACAGGTTCTAGATCAACATAAAGATAAACCGACGATCCTCGTCTCACATGATATTATTTACCCTAAAGTTAAAGATGATAAAACCATTGCCGCCGAGTCTTCCAATGGCCGACTGATTTGGAGGGAACTTGTTAAGGACCACAATCAAGTGTTCATGACGGTAAATGGACATTATTTTGGAATAGCACATCAGGTCAAACAAAACTCAGCAGGAAATGATGTCATTCAAATGCTAGTCAATTACCAAACGAATTATCGAGGGGGAAATGGCTGGCTACGACTTGTAGAATTTGATGAAAAGAAAAAAGTACTGATATTCCGTACTTTTTCCCCATTTGTCGATGAAATGTCTAAGAAAGAAAAATCTTATATCGATTATAAATTTTTAACTGGCGAAAATAATTCATTTAAATTGAATTGGGACTTTAAAAATAGATTTACCTTTAATTAATTTAACTAAGATGAAGAAAAAACCCACTCCCCTAGGTGTAACCAAGCTATATCATCAACCTAGGGGGATTCCTTTATTTGGAGCCTTTTTTTCTACTAATTTTAATCGTCATGCTTATTTCATCATTTTTTTCCAAAACCAGATAATATTTAGATTTAGTAATTGATATATTTTTTTCTTTACCGTAATTCAGTATATCCTTTAAGACCTCATCTGGATTAAAACCAAAAATCCGAATATTTAGCCCTTTTTTCAAACGGATAATAACACCTTTGGTTGCCCATCCGACAGTTGTGAATTTCAACTGGATGATTTGTTCAGGGTAGATTACTTTTTTATAGATTGGCTTTGTCCAAAATTTTATTTGGTAAGATAAACAATCATTCTCCATGATAAATTCATAATGAATGAAGAATGCTGCGAGAAGAAAAACCAATATTGCAAATTGAATGTAACTTATGAATCCCATGGAGAAATCTTTTTTAATGATGTTAGGAAGGATTATACTTGACATTAAATATCCTAATAGCACCCTTTGAGTTCTTGCAATATAGATCATTCCTATCCCCTTTTAGTCTTATTGATGAAATATCTTTTTACTTTTATAGTCTTTTAGCCAGCACCTTATCAGGGATTCGAGCGACATTCTTTGTTTTAGTTTATTTGAATGAAAGTTATGATTCGCTACATGGTTACGCGGACTTAATCAAAGTCGCCCTCAAATGTAAAAAGTAGTCAGTAGATAACCTAGTTTCCCAGATACAATAAATCCCAATGTAATTACGAACTTGCCCCAGGATGTCATAATAAAACAAATAAGGGCTGGGGTATTCCTGAGTTAGAATAAACCATGAATTTTCATGCAGCTTTTTTCATCACTGATTGATACTTTCCGAACAAATTGACAACAAGGACTCCGAAAATAGCAATCACGCCGCCAATGACTGAAAGAGCACTTGGCACCTCTTGCAGCCAAACCCAGGCGACGAAAATGGCAATAACAGGTTCAATGTATAACAGACTAGAAACGGAACTGGCTTTTCCTAGCGAGAGTGCCATTGCCCATGTAACATAACCGATGGCCGCAGGGAAAATACCAACAAAAATCGCTGATAAGTGACCTTCCAGTGTAGCTTGATGAATTTCTTGAAAGAGCCCAGGAAAGAATATGAAAAAGGGTATCGTACCGATCCATGTGAAATAAGCTGTCAATTCAATCGGATTATAGCGGCTAAACAGCGGCTTTTGGAAAACAAAAAACACCGCAGAAGCAACAGCAGACATCAGCACTAAAAATGCTCCTTCAGATATATTTAATGATGGGCCTGCAGTACCTAATGTTATTAAGGTGATTCCTATGAATCCAATGCCTAAACCAATCCATCCCAATAAACCAAGGTGTTCTTTTAAAACGATTGCAGCAATGATCGCGATGAAAACAGGTGCTGAACCAATCAGCATTCCAGCGGTTCCCGCCGAAACGGTTAGTTCCCCGAATGTCACCCCGATGTGGTAAATACTAATACCAATTAATGAGAGAATCGATATCCTTAACATATCCCCTTTTTTCGGGAGTTGAAATTTCACCCCAGGCCATAGAGCATAAAGGACAAAAACCCCTGATGCTATTAAATAACGAACAAGCACCAAATGGCCAGCTGAATACCCGCCATGCAAGCCTGCACGAATAGCAGCGAATGTAGATCCCCAAATAATAACTGTAATAAATGCCAATAAAAATGCCTTTGTGTTCAAAACCTATTCCTCCCAACCATTCCCTATAAACTGAAGGTATCATGGATACGTGAGAACTTCAATAAAATTCCCAACTTGCTGTAAAGTGGCATAGTAAGTTAAAGGATTTTCATTTGCTGTCATTCTTTCCTGCTTTCCATAAATCATAGACCCACATCCATTCCTACACGCTGACATTTTTGAATTCTATCCCCTCTTCTTCCGTCATCCGTTTAAGAATCTGGCAAAACCAAAACAGTAATGAATGTATCAAAACTGAGTCGTGTCCAACAAAGGCATATCCATCACACGATGTCTGCTTGAATGTTTTTCGTGATGACATTCCATTCGTGAAGATCTTTATTTCGTCCAAAACGTTTCAGTAATGAATGTAAATCTAAACAATAAATCCTGCTAATTACGAAATAGTAAGTATATAGCTATTTGGGGATGACCAAAACATTTTATATTCTAACGAGGTTTTTTTAAAAATAAACAAAATCTTTATAGGGTTCATCCGACAGTAATACCTACAACATCTTGAACTAGTAAACGATAAAAAATGGGGCTGATACTACGGACTTCTTGGCTTTAAAAAGTCTGTATTGCTGGAACACAAGTAATTTTATTTTAAAGATATCTGCTATTTGTTTTCCTTTAGCACAGGGAAACAAGTCCATTTCAGAAAATGCCTAAAGGGTTAATATTGTTAGTCAAAAAAACTTTTAATAGTTTTATGGGGATTACTTTACATTTCCTATGCATTCACTTTACATGCGTAGTCTACTATGGGAGACAAGGTTATCAATTTGAACTAAACACGGAGGTTACTGAAATGAAAAAAGGAAAAATAGTCGCACCACTCTTGAGCCTAACTGTTTTATTGCCATCCACTACAAATGTATTCGCTCAACCAGATAAACAAGTTTCAGTACATAAAGTCGAGTTTATTGGGATGAATGCGCCTGTTACGCAAGACCAACGCTCAAAGATGTACAGTGAAGCATCAGTTAAGGTGACCTACACTAATGGTTCCCAAAAGATGCTACCTCTTGAATACAAATCACTGTTCCAACCTGGGGATGAATTTAAAAATGGCATTGCCGGTGCTGCCTATGATGCAAAAGGCAATATGATTAAGAGTCCTGAAGGCACCCCCTATATTTCCACTGCACCTGACAGCAATACGGTCATAAGCGTAAAAGGTAAATTGTATATGGTGAACCATTATGAGGCAATGCCTTCAAATGAGACTGGTAATATGCCAAAATCAATGATGTTAAATACTCTAAAGCAGAATAAAAAGACTGGGGAACTGACTGTAACAGATACAAAGCCGATTGATTTTTCAGCAGACGGTGGAATCTGGACCCCTTGTGCAGGTTCTCTATCTCCTTGGAACACCCATCTAGGCAGCGAAGAATATGAGCCCGATGCTAGGTCACATGAAGCAAATCCTGAAAATTCTGTAGTGACTCAATTTGCCCTTAACTATTATAACGATAAAACAGTCATAGGTAATCCCTATCTATACGGTCATACACCGGAGGTAACCGTTCATCCTGGAGGAAAATCCACGGCTGTGAAACATTTCAGCATGGGACGACTTTCATCTGAAAACGTTAAAGTGGCTCCAGATAACCGTACCGTTTACTTCGGTGATGATGGTGCTTACACTATGGCTTTCATGTATATAGCAGATAAAGAAAAAGACCTGTCTGCCGGAACGCTGTACGCAGCAAAATGGATTCAAACGGGACAAGAAAATGGTGGTTCCGCTGATTTAAAATGGCTTAAATTAGGTCATGGAACTGATTCAGAAATTAAAAAACTTGCTCACAAGCTGAAATTCAGCGATATGTTTGAAGCTACAAATGATGTAGAATTTGCAAAAGCGAATGGATTTAAACGAGTAAAAGCGGGTGGAAGAGATGAATGGCTAAAGTTGAAGCCTGGCATGGAAAAGGCCGCAGCTTTCTTGGAATCTCGTCGTTATGGTGCATTGCTCGGTGCGACTTCAGAGTTCAACAAAATGGAAACCGTTGAATTAAACAAGGCAGATAACAAGATCTATATGACTATGTCTACTATAGCTGGCGGGATGGAGGCTAATCCATCTGATCAAGTGGATGACATTCAGGTTCCTAAAATTAGTTCTGGCGGGATATATGAACTTTCGCTTGCCGAGGGACAAAAAGACCAGAATGGAAATACGATTAAAAGTAGATACGTAGCCAATGAGATGGCTGGTTTAATCACAGGAAAAGATCTTTCTTCTAAGGATGCCGCAGGGAATACGGCAGATTCCGAAAAAATCTCAAACCCTGATAATATCGTATTTTCTGAAAGAATGAGAACATTATTTATTGCCGAGGATGGCGGGAAACATCACAATAACTATGGCTGGGCTTATAATGTGGATACAAAGAAACTTTCTCGCATTATCTCAGCCCCTGACGGTGGAGAAGTGACAGGTATACAGGCACTTGATAATTTAAATGGGTTCACATATCTAATGGTCGGTTCTCAAAATCCAGGGAATGCAGGTTATTTATCTGGTCTACCTTCTCTTGATGATAAAGATAGTGAACGAGATGACGATGATAAAAACGATGACCATAATGATTAAAGTGGACTATCGCAACAATAACTGAGACAATAATCATAACAATAATAAAAAAGAATTATTGGAGAAATCCAATAATTCTTTTTTATATAGGTACTTTATAAATCTCAGATAACGTCTGCTTTTTTCCCATTTCGCTTATTAAGCTTAATCTTCTTTTATAGTGTTGCTTTCTATTTAAATACACCATGATTTACTTTTTAATCCTCAATAGACCTTTGTATTGGCCACACACACGCAGAACCTCCTAGTTGCTTCTGGTAAAAACTTCAGCAGTAGACAAAAAACAATAGTGAAAAAAGCCGCGCAAATTAAAGGGTATAATGATTTGTTAGATGATAACTCCCGTTACCGTTTCTGCATGAAACATGTGATAACGCCTAGAAATTTTTCCGCTCATTTTATTATTTCTTTATATTTTTTTCACTTTCTGTACCTTTGGGCAAGTTTTCGTCCCGTACCTTGTTCACACCCTTCTTTTCCTCAATGCTGCTATATTTCCCCTCCAAAGATAGCCACATTTTGACGGTCAGGACCAAACTCTCGCCCGTTCCATTTCAATACAGTCTGTACAAATCCGAGTGAGTCGGCATTGTACCTCCCGGCTATCCTCTGATACGCTTCTAGCTCATATATGCCGTCCCTATTAAAATCAACCGGATATAAACCAGATAAAGGATTGACCCATCCTTCTATCGGTGCCTTCAAAACACCATTCTTGTTATAAATTTCAGATAAATATCCCTTATCCTTATTCGTAAGGTCAAGAATGTACTTTTCCTTCAGGTAATAACTGTTCACCATTACTTTGTATTGATTTTCATAAGTCACATCGTACTTATATGTTTCATTGAATGAATCAGAATTAAAAATTTGCATAAGTTGACCATTTAAATAAGAAAATACATACGCATAAATAGTACCACCGCTCCCTCCTGTATCAATGACCACAAATATGTCATCCCCCTTGTTAGCCGTGAAATCACCAAGTAAAAGGGTGGGATTGTATCCAGAGTTATTTTTTATGGGGATTTGTTCATTTTGGTTAGTTCTCCCATTTTGGAAAACCAAAGTTAAATTCCTCCAAAATGGGCTATCAGGGGTTTTGTTTGCGGTAAGAAAAACATTGTCCATTATCCCGTCCCCATCAATATCGCCTCGCTTTTCAGTCACTTTGGTTGTTCTGTTCATGTTCAATTCTCTTGAAAGAACAGATTGGAGGCTCAATTGCATTTCTAGCAGTTCCTGCTTTGAAGGATAAGGATTTGGAAACGACAACGCGTTAACAATCGTTTGCAGTGCTTCGTTCGTTAATCCGGCTCTTACTTGAGTCTCAGCCAAACAGTACCAAAAATAAGGGTGATTCGTTTCTTGCATTTTTGTGAAATAGTAATGAATCATTTTTCTGATATCATTCGTAACCATCTTCCTCCCATCTGTCTCAATTAATTTCAATATAAAATTATATGCAGGAATTTGGGGTATATCCTTGGAGTTTTTTAGTGACTTTGGGTCTGGTATGATCTTAAACGATGAGCTAAGCAACTTAAAAGAGGTTTTTCTTTAGGCTGTGGATCAAACATCAGGTTTCCCGAATTATTACTTTCTTCTTATTGAAAAATATTTCATTTTATGTCAATTGAAACCGAATTACAAGTTTGTTATCTTAGAAGAATGAACCGGTTCATGACTATTTTCTGTATAAATATTAGACAATATAAGGAGAGATTCCATGACACAAGAACAGAAGTCAACGAGTGCAGTGGAGCAGTATGCTAATCTTATCCCCATGAGAGAAATTGATTCGAACGCAGATCAATTATTTCCATTTCCTATCTTTAATGATTTACGGCAAAAAAGTCCTGTAAGGTATGACGAGTCTCGAAGTTGCTGGGATGTGTTTCGATATGAAGACGTTCATTATATTCTAAAAAATCCAAAACTGTTTTCATCGGAACGAGGTTCTGGAACTTTGCAAGGAAGCATTTTGACAATGGATCCTCCTAGACATACGAAAATGAGAAACTTAGTGAACAAGGCCTTCACTCCTAAAGCAGTAAAGGATTTAACAAATAAAATCGAAGAAGTGACACTTTATCTCCTCGATCAAGTTAAAGAGAAGGGAACTATGGATCTCGTTCATGATCTTGCTGGTCCGTTGCCTGTCATAATAATTGCCGAATTATTGGGGATCCCTACTAAGGATCGAGATCTTTTTAAAACTTATTCCGATGTTCTCGTGGAAGGGGCCAAAGACAATTCTAGTGAAGCCTTCCAAAGAATGACACAAAAACGCAAGGAAGGAAACGAGTTTCTTAAAGAATATTTCAAAAAAATAATTAAAGAGAGAAAAAATAATCCTGAAGAAGATTTAATTTCGCTATTAATAGAGGCAAAAATTGATGGGGAGAAATTAACAGAAGAAGAGTTACTATCTTTCTGTGTTTTATTATTAGTTGCGGGGAATGAAACAACAACTAATTTAATTACAAATGCCGTACGCTATATGACAGAAGAT
Organism: Peribacillus sp. YIM B13481; assembly: GCF_042787985.1. NCBI lineage: Bacteria > Bacillati > Bacillota > Bacilli > Caryophanales > Bacillaceae > Peribacillus > Peribacillus sp. YIM B13481. Next base: position 4,889 of record NZ_JBHZPE010000072.1, on the reverse strand, counting down.
AAAAAAATACAAGAACAAGCTAGGACAAATCTGCCTTTAATACCAAAATTGGTAGAAGAAACATTACGCTTTTATCCTCCAATACAGGCAATTGGCCGTATTGCAAAGGAACATGTCAAAGTTGGAGGCAAAACAATCCAAAAAGGGGAACAAGTGATTTGCTGGGTAGTTTCGGCAAACCGGGATGAACAAAAATTTGCAGAGCCTAACCGGTTTACGTTAGAAAGAAAGTTAAATCCTCATTTGAGTTTCGGGTTTGGTATTCATTTTTGTTTAGGGGCCCCACTTGCACGTCTGGAAGCTGAAGTAGCTCTCGTGACTCTATTAAGTACATTTTCCAAATTGGAAGATGTAAAAGGGACTAAGCTGGAGGCGATTCCAAGTCCGTTTGTTTTTGGAGTGAAAAGCCTTCCTTTAAAATTCACAAGATAATGGGCCTTGCTGCCTAAGAATAAAACATAGATTGGGCAATATAAAGCCTATCAATAACAAAAAATAAGGTTTTTCCATATGATCCCAATTAAATAGAGAGTGTATTAGTTACGACCTTTCCCATTGGGTTTATTTGGAAATGATTTGTCAAGTTTGAACCCTATATTTATTATTGATGTACTCGGATTTTATGACCTAAACATACAAAAACGAAAATGAAAATCACAAAATGGTTTTCACTTTCGTTTAAATACTATTTTGGGGTTTAGCGCATCTAACTTGTTCACTTCACTTTGGCATGCTTTTCTTTACCAATTATCCGTTTTATCTAATAATTGATCAATGTCAAATGTATCGAGATGGAATGGAATTGACTCCTCGGCAATTTCTTCAGTATCTAATAGCAATTGGTCAATATTAATTATAGCCAAACAATTCGCCTTCCTTTTTTTCACTTCTCATATTAAATATAATAAACATTACGTTTACTAGTTAAACCTTTTGAGGGTATTATTTGTCATTTATTTAAGTATTTAATGTAAAAATGAAAGAAGTCATGTCACAGTCCGAAGAAATAGTGAGAAAAATATTAAGTGTCTTTTTTTGTTTTATGTTCAGATAGGGATATTGTGAAGGTTTCTACTTAAACTAACAGATGCGCTAGTTCATTAAGGTACGAAACAGATCAATCTTTTTTCAAAACATCTCCTTTCTATTTATTCATTTATCAAGGTTTCTTGTATTAACTTGATCAAACTTTGTTTCAAAGCCACACTTTTCCGATTTACTTTTTTTCTAAATAGCTATAAATCGGTGTGTCACTTTCAATGAACGATTTCATCATGTCAATATCCTCGGTCCAAACTTTTCAAGACGTCCACGCAATCTTGCAGCAGAACATCCTGCAGCCGAGCGTTCCTCAATCAAATTACGATCAAATTCCACAAACGCTGCGAACAGGTGAAACATCAATAGACCCGTTGCCATATTTGAATTTTCTTAGCGTTGTAAATCCGCATTTTTCTGACGCTGCTCCTTTTAGTAATGTTTATCATCCAATTAAAAAGACGCATGAATCATAAATAAAATAAGAAACCCAATAGCCAGTTTAAAGTGCCATTTTTTATCTTTTCTTTTGAATCGTCTAAGCCCCATAAATAGGAGGAAAATCAAAAGAAAAATAGCGAGAATTCCCGTGATATGCGTAAAGTCCCATTTAAATCCTCTAATGATCGCCAAATATCCATGAAGAAAAACGACTCCAGTAGATGCTAACGCAAGGGGAACATGCCATTTTCTTACTAACTTTCCGAGAAACTGGAGGAAACTTTTTATTTGAAAGTTCCTCCACTTTATCGTTTTCAAACGTTTCCACTTTAATAAAAGAAAAACAGGATAGATAGCAAAAACGGCAAAATATAAAATTCTTGAAATCGACCCAAATTGTTTTACGATTATCTTAAAATGTTTGTAATCTTGCATCATTAGCTGCTGATGATTAAGGGAAATAAGTAAAAGTCCTATGAAAAATAAAAAAATGGTTATGGTTAAACAGATAATGATGATTCTTAGTTCTTTTGGATTTGGAATATGGCTGGATAAAAAGTGATTGTTTTTTCTTGTATTCCGTTTTGAACTCATCGTATAGTACCCCTAGTCTTTTGAATGGAAAATATATTGTCAGTATAAATGAAAATTCAATGAAAATTGGATTATTTTTATAGAATACACGGAAATATCTAAAACTATACTTTAGGAAAACTAAAGAACCCTCCTTTATCCATCAATGGATAAAAAGGCAGGGCAGTATAGCTTATTATGATTAAAACATTTTTAGGAATTTATGGATACGGGATACCTTGCTTTAATTTTTTTATATAATAGACTATAGGAGTTAAATGAATGAAGAACTTCAAAAATTAATTAAAAATTTAATACAAATTGAGCATGTTCAAGCTTCAAGATTCTGTTATTAATGTATGAAATTTTACATAATCATACATTCAAATTCAAGTGAAAGCTCCCCTTATTTGGGTAGTGTTAAAATGCCGAATATGTACAAGTTAAGAAATCTGCGGTAAAGCACCCGTCAATTGGTTTTACGTGAAATGGTGCTAGGACCCTAATCATTAGAAGCTTGAACAATCCATTCATATCTTTTTCGCAAAAAATACTTTTTAAAGGGAATACTAAATTGAAGATGTTCCTTACATAAAATATCATAAAACCATCAGATGGCAATTCTAGAAAACCCTACTTAAGTGGAAATCAAGAATGAACGGGGGATGAGTGTGAACGGGAAAAATACTGCATTACTTATAATTGACCTTCAAATAGGATCATTTTCGGATAAACTTATATATAAAAATGATGAATTATTAAAAAATATTCAATTCCTCATTTCAAAGGCCCGAATTGAGCAGGCCCCTATTTTTTTCACGAAACACAATGGTAAAGCAGGAACCCTTAATTACAAAGGAAATCCTGGATGGGAAATTCATCCGTCGCTCCCTCTTTTAAAAGAAGACGTTATAATTGAAAAGGATTATCCTGATTCATTTCAACAAACGGATTTACAGCAACAATTAGTAACCAGAAAAATAAGTCGAATTATCATTACGGGAATTCAATCGGAAATATGTGTAGATGCTACTTGTCGTCGAGCATTTAGCCAAGGTTATGAAGTTATTCTCGCAGAGGATGGTCATAGTACATGTGATTCTAACATTTTAAACGCTTCTCAAATAATCAATCACCATAACAACATACATGCCGAATGGTTTGCCAGTGTAAAAAAAAACGAAGAAATTTTCTTTTAATGATTTTATAAACAGAAAAATGTGGTAGAAAAGAAAAGGAAATCTCAGTCATCCCTCAATATAAAAGAACCTTTATTTTAGGAAGATTTTGATATCGACCTACAATTGACGGAGCTTGAATCCATTTGCTGACGGAGTGATATAACAGTAAAAAATAGCCAAACTATTGCAATTAAGCGAGCATATTATTCGTCACCTCCCGTTTTAATAAGCTCAGCTGAATCAACTGCATTTATCATTGGCTTTGCGATATCAAGTAGTTCAGAGGCATTTTTTGTTACAAGTCATTTAGTTTTACAGACTTTTTAACAAAGAAAAAACAGACCGAAATTTTGAAGTCGGTCTTTAATCCTTATTAAGTAAACATAACAGTAAACAAAATTTAACTATAAGGAACTCCTTTTATTGAAAATAAGTGAGTTAAATGAACAATTATTCAGACAACGTTACTCATTTTGCTTCATCGTTTTTTTCTGTCTTTCCAGATAAAAACCATCCACCCAAAGCAATAAGAAGCATGACTGTCCAAAAGATTATATTCCAAATGGGCCCTTCAACAAAATCATGGGGAATAATGTGCACGGAAGGATGAGCAAGAGTATGCATTAATAACTTAACCCCTACCCAACCTACGATTAACATTGCTGCTGTTTCGAGGCTAGGTCGATCTGTCAATATCTTAACGAAGTAACCTGCAGCAAACCGAATGACGATTAAGCCTGCAATTGCTCCTATTAATATAACAATGAATTTAGCCCCATCCATACCTCCAATATCGCCCATGGGGGTATCTGGCAAGGCAATGACTAGAGCGACTGCAGCTAAAATGGAATCAATGGCAAAGGCAATATCAGCTAATGCAATTTGTGCAACGGTCATACGGTAGCTTTTCACTTTTTTTTCTTTTTCCCCGTGGTCCTTTTTTAGTAAATGTTTTAAAGAGATAAAAATCAAATACGCAGCACCAATCGCCTGGACCTGCCAAACGTGGAAAAGGTAGGAAATCGTGAAAATTGCACCAATCCTGAATATAAAAGCTAAAAGTAATCCAATATTTATTGCTTTTTTTTGCTGTTCTTTTGGTAAATGCTTCGACATAATGGCTAAAACCAATGCATTATCAGCAGATAATAAACCTTCTAAAAAAATTAAAATAATTAAAACCCAGCCATACTCCAATAATAAAGATAGTTCCATAATACCTCCCTATAAGCATGTATAAGTATGTGTAAATGACTTCAATATCGTCTTTATACATTTAACCGGAATTATAAACCCTCCAACACTTTCTCCTCCATTATTGTCCCATTGTATCCACTTCCTTATTCAAACCTTCCGTCCCATATGCTCCATAAGAAAAAGAGCTGCCGAAGCAACTCCCTTCTTGAAGTTTGGCTCTATAATAATATTCCTTTATGCTTAAACTTAGTTCCCATTGAGGAAAATTGGGGTTTTAAACTTAGATTGACTAATCCAAAATACTTCATTAAGTTCGGCAAGCATCAACTTTGTTTAATTACCGAATCAGGAATTAATCCCCTGACACTCCATTAAATGTAATTTGGACAGGTTACACTTAGTTGGACAATAAAAATAAGGGCATGTAGAATCATACACAATAAGTGAGGAGAATCTACT
>NZ_JBHZPE010000071.1:0-14750 GCF_042787985.1 Peribacillus sp. YIM B13481 | reverse complement strand
AGCCCAGTAGATTACCGGGTTCATGCCCTCAAGGTTGCCTAATTAAATAAAGTGTCTAACTTTTTGGGTTCACTTCAGTTGGTGGTCTTTTTAATGTATAAAAATTTACATTATCATTCATTCGAATTAGATAAAAAAATACAATTATTCAACAATTAGGCAATTTAATAGCTAAAATGACATTCTATAATTTACCTTGAATGTTAAGTACATTCCCTTACCAAGTACATATGATAATTATATAAACTGTAAAGGGTTGAGAAAAATGTATTATGTTCCTTATATCCATCCATATCAATATCAAAATCCTTATTATGTTAATGGACCAATGTATAACTATGTAAGACAGCCCGATTATTGGAATACTAATGATGCTAACCATTTGGGTTTTGTACAATCATTAAATAGAAGAAATAACATTGAGGTAAAAGATTATGGACCGAAACCATATGTAGTTAATATCAATGAGGCTACGAAACAAAACAATACCTATCGAACAGCTTTATGGACAGGAAATCATTTGCAAGTTACATTGATGAGTCTAAAAGTTGGTGAAGATATCGGTTTAGAAATTCACCCTAACGTTGACCAATTTTTACGTATTGAACAAGGCCAAGGGTTTGTTCAAATGGGAAAGAGAAAAGATAACTTAAACTTTGTAAGTAATGTTTATGATGATTCTGCCATCATGATACCTGCAGGAACGTGGCACAATGTAACCAATACAGGTAATATCCCGTTAAAACTTTACTCAATTTATGCTCCTCCTAACCATCCGTTTGGTACTGTTCATGTAACAAAAGCAGATGCAGTGGCTTCGGAAAGAAGTTTACGGTCATGGCAATAGAAATACAGTTATTTCTGGCAAGACTCCAGATGAATGGATACAGTACACAGAATTTTTGGTTAAAGAAGGTTTAGAGGATGTTAAAAGAGGAATAAATGCTACACACATTCTTCAAGAATTTATTCTAATGGGAGTTCTTGTGGGGAAAGGATATTCTCCCGAAAAAGCATATGAAACAGTAGAAGAATGGGAACGTACAGGAGAATCCAAACTTCTTCAGCAAAGCAAAAATATGTATAAATAGAGTGAACCTATCATGCTGCAAGCGAGGACAGTTCCCTTAGCACTTTTAAAGGCCGAGAGTAGAATTAGAATTATCAAGGTGAACCGATCACAAATAGTGGTAAAACAGAGGGTGGAAATTGTTATTAATAATGAATGGATCGAAAAGTTAATATGAAATATACTAATGTTGAGGACAGGGAAACCTGTCTTTTTCTTATATATCGTGAAAGCGGATAATACAATATGAAATAAATAATTAATTAATTAAAATCAAGGATATGATATGACTAAAATAGATAAAATTGGGGTGGGGAAATGCCTGAACATATCGAAGTAATTTTGAGGTCAATTACTTCTTTCACTTTATTACTAATTGGAACAAGAATATTAGGTAAACAAACGATATCTCAAATGACAATGTTTGATTTTGTTGCAGCAATTTCGCTAGGTGCAATTTCAGCGAATTTAGCCTTTAATACTTCTATTAAGGTACATCATACAATTATTGCATTTACTATATATGTAGCAATTATTTTCCTGATTGCAGTTATTTCATTAAAAAATAGAAAAGGAAGAAAATTTCTGGCTGGAGATCCCACAATTGTGATGCAAAATGGAAAAATATTAGAAGGAAACATGAATAAAATGCGATATACATTGGATTATTTAAATCAACAACTAAGGGAAAGAGATATTTTTAACATTGAAGAGGTTCTATTTGCAATAGTAGAAACAAATGGAACGTTAACAGTACTAAAAAAGCCGCAATTTAGAAACGTAACAAAACAGGATTTGATGATTGCAGTAATGCCTGAACAGAAGTTACCTATTGAACTTATTATGGATGGAGAAATAATAAAAGAGAATTTAGAACAAAATAATATAACGTTTTCATGGTTAGAATCAGAGTTAAAAAAGCGTAATTTATCAAAATATGATGTTGTTTATGCAGTACTGGCTGCCAATGGTAATATGTATGTTGATACATTTAGAGATCATATCCATTCCCCTATTGATAAAGAATAATTATTTCTTTACACAAAAGTAAAGTATAAAAATAATAGGGACAACGTAATCGTGTGAGAGTAAAATTATTTTCTAGCAAGCCCTCTTTCAAATGCTGATAGAAGGTTTAAAGCGGCATTGCGTAGTTGCTTAATGCAAGAACAGCGAAAACCATATATATTAGCGCTGTTCTTATATTTCACATTATCGTTGGATTCTTGCTGTGATTTTATATATCTGCTAAGAATTAGCATCACACAGTTTGTGTCAACTCTTCAATAAATCTTATAGAACTCCCTCAGTTAATTAAGTATTTCTTACGAATGCTCGCTTATTCGCAGGATTTCATTCCACTGGGTAGAGTAAGAATTAGGGAATAAAAGGGGATTTGACCGTTTGGGCAATATGAAGGCAGATGGAAACAGAGGATTTACCTAAATCCCTTAATATTCCATATAATGCACGCTTTCTCCACGACACCCTCAGAGGCTTTCCCTCCCATGTCTCAACGGGTCATATTTATATGCCCTTTCATTCCTTCGTCATGCCTATCCAAGGGGTGGAGTCTGGTATTGCTAACGGAACGGGTCATTGCCCTTTTGTTCTATACATCCAGTACTCCGTGCTTTCTTTGAAATCCTACGAATAAGCCAATGCTCGTGAATGGCGATATCAAAAGGCAAGTTTCATGCTGCATCTTGAGAGATCGGATAAACTTTTTCTGGGGAATATTCAGATCCAGTTCTGGCCATTCCCACTAAAACTCTCGCGAGTTTACCGCACAACTTCATGACAGATTTCATTTTCTTTGTTTTTTTCACCTTAACATTTGTGGCGTGAATGGCTTGGAACTCTGGGTTATTCATGATTAGGCTCATCGTCGCAAGAAATAGAAAACGTCTGAGTCGAGATCTTCCACGTTTGGATAGGACAATTTGGCCTTTCCACTTCCCAGAGCTTGCCTCGGAAAGGTGCAGTCCTGCGTGACGTAATAAAGCATTGCCGTGAGCGAATCCACTTAAATCACCTGATTCTCCAAGAATACCAGCCAGTGTAATCGTGCTAATTCCTTTAATCGCAAGTATTTTTTCGGCATAAGGGATTTGTACGAGTATGTTTGTGACCTCTTGTTCAACTGCTTCAAGTTGGGCGGTCGCAAGATCGTATTCCTCAAGCAATTGCTTCAAATGAAGTTTATAAGCATCAAGAGCTTTTTTAGTACCAACCGATTTGTTCGCTAGTTCGATCAGTGAATGAGCCTTTGGAATACCGGCATGTCTTTTCATCACCGATTTCCATCCTTTAACGATATCTTGAGTCTGTAAGGAACGTAGTTCAACTGGAGTAGGAAATAGACGAAGGGTTGCGATAGCTCCCTTCGCTGTAACATCTTTGAAGACTTGACGTAGTTCAGGGAAGACGATATCTACCCAGCGATTTAGTTGGTTGATTGAGCTGACAAGACGTTTAACAACCATGTCCCTGTTAGACATAAGGACTCGAAGTTTTTCAATGGATTCAGGGCTATGATGAATGAATGTATAATAGCCATTTTTCATCATATCAGCGATGACGAGAGCGTCCTTTTTATCGCTCTTAGATTGGGTATTATCTCGGTTCTCTTTATTCCTTTTAACAAGGTGCGGATTTACGGTAACAACATCGACGTTTTGTTCAAATAACCATTTTGATAGATTCAACCAGTAATGACCGGTAGGTTCCATGCCCACGATGGCTTTGTCTAAACGGTTTATTCGTTTAAGTTCTTTGATCCAACTTAGTAATTTAGTAAATCCCTCATCGTTATTTTCAAAGGTTAGAGGATGACCGACCACAATTCCTCGATAGTTAACAGCTCGAGCAACATGAAATTGTTGTGCAATATCAATTCCTACAACAAGATGACGATTCGTGATTCTTTCAATTAGTTGATTTTGTTTGTTTTGCATTTTAAAATTCATAGTAGAGCTTCCTCCTTAAGATGAGTTTTGGTTTGTGTGTACTCTCATCATACTGAGGGGCTCTGTTTTTTTCAAAGCCGATATTTAATGCTCTACAGGAATGCTAACGGGGCAGTTTAGTTGAAGAGTGCTGTCTGATCTTTATTCAACAAATGGGCCATATTCTGGAATAACGGGTAACCCCAAGACACCTGTAACTTTTACATTTAAACTTTAGCGGAAATAATAAAATTCTTTTTGGCTAAGCCTTAGAGGACATTAGAATCTTTAATTCCTGGTGTTAATGTCCTCTATCCTTTATCCATCTCTACCATACTTCCAGAACCACAAAATAAAAAATAGTCCTTGATAAGAGAAAGGCATCTTACAAAAAAGTCCCGCAGAATGAAATCTTGCGGGACTTTTTGAATACCAGTGGTTAGCGGTTATTATCAGAATAACTAGGATTGAATTTCTTCTCCGATCGATACGAAAAGCCTTTCTCTTCATTCAAAAGCACAATTCCATCTAAAAGAACTAGCCACCATTGCTCAATGCGAACACTGGATGGCCTCGAATGATAAAAACAGAGAGTTTTTAGAAGGGACATTAGGAGATGGTTGTTTACGGGAACTGCCTGATTTCGATATCGATGGTGAAGTAAAGAAAAACTTTGGCTATATTTCACCGCCTTAAAGGCGTTTCCAGTGTGTCTTGAGCCACTATATCTCTAAACTTGGATATTAAGAGTTAGATTTTTTATTACGTTTTTTTTACCAAATAGACAATGAAAGAAATTAAAGCAACCATGAATATGAATATAGTAATTTGATATCCTACATCAAACCAATTCACATGTGTTTCATTCATGTTATTATGCCTCCTTTAGAAATTAACAGTGTATGTAACTGATTTACTATAACCCAGAGGTTGACGCCCAGTATGATGAGGGCGACATAGATATGTAATCATCGCTTAAATCCCTTAATATAGGGGTTTAACGAGGATTCAGAAATGAATGCTCACCTAACATGTAAATATCTTTAAAGTAGAAGGCCTCCCACAGTCTACTGATGGGAGGCCTTTTCTTATTTGTTGTCAGTGAAGACAAAATTCCATGTTGGGAATGAAATCGTTTCGAACAGCCACCTATATTTTGAATGGTATCGAAGTAAGCGTATAGTTTAAAAAAATCAATCTCATCAACAGGCAAAGTCTGCACAAAATGAGGTTGAATTGGGATTCATAAGTTGTTCGGAGTAGCTGCTTAATCCCAAAGTTAACAGGATATTACCATTCTATGTTTCTATTTCATTATTTTTGCACTAGAACCTTCTAAACTCCCCAATAAACTTTGACTTTTATTAACGAGAATCTAGTTAAATTCATAAAAAAAGCGCTTGCATTATTAATTTTTTTGATTATAATACTTGTATACAAGTGTACTTGAACTCTATTAGAAGGTGAATTTATGGTCGAATCAAAGGAATTTCTTTATCCTGTAAAATGGCTTTCAAAAGCTTCAGCTGGTGATCGTGTAACATCCGAACTTAGAATGCGTATTATTTCGGGTATGATTGAAAGCGGTACCATCCTATCCGAAAATAAATTAGCTGCTGATTTCGGTGTTAGCCGCTCACCCATTCGTGAAGCGTTAAAAATACTGGCATCTGAAAATATCATCCGATTAGAAAGAATGGGTGCGGTTGTCATTGGTTTAACAGAAAAAGAATATGCAGAAATTTATGATGTGCGTTTACTCATCGAGACGTTTGTATTTGAACGGCTAGTAAGAATGGACACGAATGAATTAGTAATGGAACTTAGTAAAATATTAGAAATGATGAAAATTTCCATAAAGTACCGAGATGCTGATGAGTTTTCCAATCAGGATGTCATATTCCATGAAACAATTATTCGGTCCATCAATCATTCCTACATCCTGATGATCTGGGATAATTTAAAATCTGTGATGGAAAGTTTGATTCTTCTATCCATGCGGAGTCGTTTTAAAGAAAAGTATGAAGACTTTACACGGATCATAAATAATCATCAACTTTATATTGATGCGATCAAAACAAAAGATCGAGACCTTATGATTAAGTCGTTACATAAAAATTTTGATGATGTTCAAGAGAAAGTTGAAGACTTATGGATGTCCCAACAGATGCTTTCAAAAGGGGTCGAACAAGAAAATGACTAGCTATATGTTAGGCGTAGACATCGGTACAACAAGTACAAAAGCTGTATTATTTACGAAAAAAGGAGATGTCATTCAGCAAGAGAATATTGGTTATCCTCTTTACACACCTGATATGACAACGGCGGAACAAGACCCTGAGGAGATTTTTCAGGCTGTTTTGAAAGCCTTTTCAAATATAACGAAACAGCATTCAGATAAAAAACTATCATTCATTTCATTTAGCAGTGCGATGCATAGTGTTATAGCTATGGATGAAAATGACCAGCCGCTAACCCCTTGTATCACTTGGGCAGATAATCGCAGTGAAGCTTGGGCCCATAAAATAAAAGATGAATTAGATGGGCATGAAGTTTACAAACGAACCGGAACACCTATACACCCGATGTCACCATTATCCAAGATCACCTGGATTGTGAATGAATGCCCAGAGATTGCAACCAATGTTAAAAAGTACATCGGGATTAAAGAATATATCTTTAAAAAGTTCTTTGATCAATATGTTGTCGATTATTCCCTTGCGTCATCCATGGGCATGCTGAACCTCAAAAATTTGGATTGGGATGAGGAAGCCCTAAGAATTGCTGGAATAACGCGTGGTCAATTATCTGAGCTCGTACCAACAACAAAGATTTTTAACAACTGTGATCCGGATTTAGCCAAACAAATTGGGATTGACCCAGAAACCTCTTTCGTCATTGGGGCAAGTGATGGTGTTCTTTCAAATCTAGGTGTAAACGCTATCCGGAAAGGTGAAATCGCTGTCACGATTGGGACAAGCGGTGCGATTCGGACGATTATTGACGAGCCGAAAACAGACGAAAAAGGAAGAATCTTTTGCTATGCCTTAACGGAAAAGCATTGGGTGATTGGCGGGCCGGTAAACAATGGCGGGATGGTCCTTCGCTGGATTCGCGATGAATTTGCTTCATCTGAGGTAGAAACAGCTAAAAGACTCGGAATCGACGCTTATGAAGTTTTAACCAAGATTGCAGAACGTGTAAGACCAGGGGCTGATGGATTGTTATTCCAACCATATCTTGCAGGTGAACGCGCACCATTATGGAATCCGGACGTACGGGGTTCATTTTTCGGATTAACACTGTCGCATAAGAAAGAACATATGATTAGAGCGGCTCTAGAGGGAGTCATTTACAATTTATACACAGTATTTTTAGCCTTAACCGAATGCATGGACGGTCCCGTGACCCGAATTCAAGCTACGGGTGGCTTCGCTAGGTCGGCTGTTTGGCGGCAAATGATGTCTGATATCTTCGAATCGGAAGTCGTGGTTCCGGAAAGCTACGAAAGTTCCTGCCTGGGTGCTTGTATATTGGGGTTATATGCCACCGGGGAAATTGAGTCCTTCGAAGTAGTTTCAGAAATGATAGGCAATACCCACAAGCACACACCGATAGCTGATTCTGTAAAAGAATATAGGCAACTACTGCCGATTTTTATTAACCTATCAAGGGTATTGGAAAGCGAATATACACAGGTTGCGAATTATCAAAGAAACTTAATAAATGCTGCAAAGTAAAGACATGGAGGAATTACGATGCCATTAGTTATTGTCGCTTTAGGAATTGTCGCTTTATTAATTTTAATAATGGGCTTAAAATTAAACACCTTTATTTCCTTAATCATTGTGTCGTTTGGAGTGGCTTTAGCACTTGGGATGCCACTTGATGGAATTGTCAAAACCATTGAAGCAGGATTAGGCGGAACACTTGGTCACTTAGCGTTAATCTTTGGACTTGGAGCGATGTTGGGTAAGTTAATCGCAGATTCAGGCGGCGCGCAGCGCATTGCCATGACCCTTGTTAAAAAATTTGGTGAAAAGAATATTCAATGGGCAGTCGTAGCAGCATCATTTATTATCGGTATCGCGTTATTTTTTGAAGTGGGATTAGTATTATTAATTCCAATCGTATTTGCGATTTCAAGAGAATTAAAAGTTTCGATATTATATCTTGGTATTCCAATGGTAGCGGCATTATCCGTGACTCACGGTTTCTTACCGCCGCACCCGGGACCAACCGTTATCGCTGGTGAATATGGTGCAGACATTGGTCAGGTTTTACTGTACGGCTTCATCATTGCGGTACCAACCGTTATTTTAGCTGGACCAGTATTTACAAAGATAGCTAAAAGATTAGTACCTGACTCATTTACGAAAACAGGCAGCATTGCCTCTTTAGGAGAACAAAAATCTTTTAAACTTGAAGACACACCTGGATTTGGAATCAGTGTATTTACCGCTTTACTTCCGGTTATATTAATGTCAATTGCTACGATTATCACTTTGATGCAAAAAACAATGGGATTTGAGGATAATGGTTTACTGGCAGCTATCCGTTTTATTGGCGAAGCCGGTACTTCCATGTTGCTTTCCTTATTATTTGCGGTTTATTCAATGGGATTAGCAAGAAAGATTCCAATGAAAGATATTATGGAATCTTGTACCTCAGCAATCTTGCATATAGGAATGATGCTCTTAATCATAGGGGGCGGCGGAGCTTTCAAGCAAGTATTGATCGACGGCGGTGTAGGTGACTATGTAGCTGAATTATTCAAAGGAACATCATTATCACCAATCCTGCTTGCTTGGATCATCGCGGCAATCCTGCGTATTTCCTTAGGATCTGCTACCGTAGCTGCTTTAACGACAGCTGGTTTAGTTATTCCGATGTTAGGTCAGACGGACGTTAACCTTGCTCTAGTTGTACTTGCTACAGGAGCGGGAAGTTTAATCGCTTCACACGTTAACGATGCTGGCTTCTGGATGTTTAAAGAGTATTTTGGTTTAAGCATGAAAGAAACATTTGCAACATGGACCTTGCTTGAGACGATTATTTCAGTAGCTGGATTAGGATTTATTCTATTACTAAGCTTATTTGTATAGGCTTTTCCCGGCAGTAAATCCCCCACTTATTGTAGGGATTTACTGCCTATTATTCTTACACAAAAGGAGCAGAATTAAATGTTCAATACAATTGGTGTCATTGGTTTAGGGGTCATGGGCAGTAATATCGCTTTAAATATGGCTAGTAAGGGGGAACAAGTAGCTGTCTATAACTACACAAGAGATTTAACGGATCAGCTTGTTGCTAATTTGGACAGTCAGTCGCTACATCCGTATTACGAAATCCAAGACTTTGTTCAGTCACTGGAAACTCCAAGAAAGATTTTTCTAATGGTGACTGCGGGCAAGCCGATCGACTCGGTGATCAATTCATTACTTCCTCATCTTGAATCAGGCGATATTATCATGGACGGCGGTAACTCCCATTACGAAGATACTGAACGCAGATATGATGAATTGAAATCTAAAGGAATCAGTTACTTAGGGATTGGTATTTCTGGTGGAGAAGTCGGGGCGTTAAAAGGACCTTCAATCATGCCGGGTGGAGATAAAGACGCCTATGAAAAAGTAGCTCCGATTCTGACAAAAATCGCAGCACAAGTAAATGATGACCCTTGCTGTACCTATATCGGTCCAAAAGGAGCAGGTCATTTTGTGAAAATGGTACATAACGGAATTGAGTATGCAGATATGCAATTAATCGCCGAAGCCTATACATTTTTAAGAGAAAAGCTGCATTTGGAAGTTAATGAAATTGCTGGCATCTTTGAAACCTGGAATCAAGGCGAACTGAAAAGTTATTTAATCGAAATCACTGCTGAAATTTTAAGGAAAAAAGATGAAATAACGGGCTTACCCTTGATCGATGTGATTCTTGATAAAGCAGGACAAAAGGGTACAGGCAAATGGACCAGCATGCAAGCTATTGATAACGGAATACCAGCATCGATTATTACAGAGTCTTTGTTTGCTCGTTACATTTCCGCTTTAAAAGAAGAACGGGTTAATGCAGAACATATTCTAACAGGCCCTGAGAACGATCAGCAAAAATTAGATAAAAATGAGTGGATTGACTATATTAGACAAGCATTATATATGGGAAAAGTTTGTGCATACGCGCAAGGTTTTACTCAATATAAAATGACTTCTGAACTTTACGGCTGGGATTTGCCTTTAAAGGATATTGCGCTGATTTTCCGTGGTGGCTGCATCATTCGTGCAGAATTTTTAAACGTCATTAGCGAAGCCTATCAAGAGCAGCCGAATCTGGCTAATTTACTAATCTCACCATATTTTGCCGAAAAGGTTACGGATTACCAGGTAGGATTGCGAAAGGTTGTCTGTGAGGGAATAAACTCCGGTATCTCGTTTCCATGTTTAAGCGCTTCACTCACTTATTACGATAGTTATCGAAAAGGCATCTCAAATGCTAACCTTTTGCAAGCACAACGTGATTATTTTGGAGCCCATACCTATGAACGACGTGATTTAGCAGGAGTCTTTCACACAAACTGGCAGTGATAGAAAGTGAAAAAAGAAACAGCCATCTCTCAATAAGCGTTCATGAATTTGAGATGAATAAATTTGATAAACTTGTGAAAAATTTGTCATTGATTGACAATTCTATGTTTCCTGCTCTTGTATCAAAAGATGCGGATAAAAATGCGGTATATCGGAATTGAAAAGCTTGCAGATAATACGATCACTCAAGGCTCTGGCGGCCATCTGTAGAGCATGCATAATGATATTAAGAAAAGAGAAGAAAGCATTATGAAATGGTTAATAGAAAATGGATTTTAATTTTTAATTGGCATTCGCATAAAGTTTATTTGGAAACTTTATTTGGTAAGTTCGAAAGGAAAAATGAAGAATGTTTGTAAGGAAAGACACGCTAACAATTTGTTAACGCAATCAAGCGGAAAACGATAAAATCTCGTTAAAGATGTTACACCACTGATTAGCAAAAACCTTGCTATAACACACTTTTAGCACATATCGTTAAAGATATTATACACTCTCACCATACGGGCGGCATGATGTAATCATTGCTTAAATCCCTTGAAATATAGGGGGTTAACAGGATTTAAAAATGGATGCTCACCTTAACATGTAAATATTTTTAAAGTGAAGGTCTTCCATCAGTTTATTGAACTGCTGGAAGGCCTTTTCTTTCATGTAGTCAGTCGTATGAGCATAGAAGTTTATTGTTGTTTGAATATCTGTATGTCCTAATCGTTGTTGAATTTCTATCAACCCCACCCATGCTTGGCACGGGGCAAGGCGCCAAGACCAACCAAGTGTAACATCCACAATGGATAAGGATAGATAGGAGATAGCGGCTATGCAAGAGAAGTAAGGAAAGCGAATAGATGATCTAATCGTATAGGGAAACAGAAGAAAGGAAAAGGAAATCTTATCGGTATCCCTAACAACTTCTGGATAGGCTAAACTTATCTAGACAGAAAATTTAAGGTCAGGTAGACTACAGATACAACTAGTTATAGAAAAGAGGTCCGATATGCGACGTGATATACAACCGAATGAACGAGCTTTCTCTTCCAAGGAAGTGGCAGAAGAAGTGGGGATTGCAACTCCCACTGTTCGAAAGTATGGTCAAATCTTAGAAAGAAATGGATATGAGTTTTTGAAAGATGGAGATCGACGTATCTTTGTTCAATCTGACATCGGGGTGCTTATAGCGCTACGCGATACGGACAAGCCCCTAGACGATACAGCTAAAGACCTTGTATTTCAACAAAAAGAAAGATTAGAAGGATCCAATGAAACAGAGATAGCGATACCCGATACATATGAAAATTTACCCCACGACCCCAATCAATTAAAAGAGGTCTTAATGTTTTTAGTCAATGAACTCGCAGCCACACGTGAAATGAATGTCCAACTGACAAGCGATATGTCAGAGCTTAAAACAAAGGTTTCCCGGCTCCAGCAAGATCATCATGTTATAAGTTCTAGTATTGGAAATTCAGCGCAAAGAACTAATACTAAAATTGAACACTTAACTGAACAACAAAATATCCATTACGAAACATTGCTGCAGCAAGAAAAACAAAAAAGTGAAATCTTACAAAAAGAAATACAAAATATGCGGGACGAACAGAAAAAAGACTGGAGTTCACAAAATGAATTTAATAAACGTTTAGAAGAAGCGATACAAAAACGTTCAGAAAAATGGTGGGGGCTTTTCTCCATATTCAGAAAATAAGGTGACTGTCATGTTTTTTTTGCCTAACTGATTAATGATTTGTGGAAGCAAATTATTGATGTAGAAACATTTGATAAATCTTTTTTTTATATATAATGATGGATAAAAGCATAGTGACATATATGATTCGCATAGCTGAAACACAGAATTAAGAAAGAGTATTTCAACTTTACAGGATTTGGTGCCTACTATGTAATCGCTCAGCGATACCAATGTTTCGCAAGTTCTACCAGAGGCAAACAGAGGCTCAATTGAAATTCATTGGAGATTTGTTTAAGCGATATGCATCTAAAACAAAATCACAATTTGAGGCAAGCAAAAAAAACATGTTTGATAAAATGGAGTTGAGGCGGTTGAAAACTGCATTCAAAAAAAGGGTCATCCTTAATAGAGTTGCTCCAGACAGTGGGTGATCGGTTCTTTTTTTTGTGTGTTTTGTATCGCTGGGCGATATAACTTGGTTTAATAGAAAAGCTATGTTCGTCCGAATGAACGAGTATCTCTTCTAAGGTAGTGGAAGAAGAAATGGGGATGCAACACCCACTGTCAAAAGTATGGTCAAAACTTAGATGAAACGGATATGTGTTTTTAAGATGGTGATTGCCTATCTTTATTCAATCCGACATCAAAGCGGTCATAGCGTTACGCGATACGGACAAGCCCCTAGAGGATACGGCTAGGACCTTGTGTACCTACAAAAAGATAGATTAGAAGAAACTAATGAAACAGAGATAACGATACCCGATACATATGATAATTTAACCCATAATCCCAAACAATTAAAAGAGATTTTAATTGTTTTAACCAATGAACTCGTAGCTACGCGTGAAATGAACATCCACTGACAAACGATATGTCTCAGCTTAAAACAACGGTTTCCAACTCCAGAAAGATCCATGTCCTTAATAGTGTTCCTCAAGAAAGGGGCTGATCGGTTCTTTTGTGTGTTTCGTATCGCTGGGCGATATAACATACAAATAAATCCACAGAACCTTCATCTTTAATAGAAAGGGAGGTCCAATATACGATAGGATATACATCCGAATGAATGAGCAGCCTCTTCCAAGGAAGTGGCATAAGAAATAGAGAGGCAAAATCCACTATTCGAAGGTATGTTTAAAACTTAGAGCGAAATGGATAGGAGCTGTTAAGATGGCGATTGGCATATCTTCGTTCAATCCGATATCGAAACGCTTATAGCGTTACGCGATACAAGCAACCCTCTAAACGATAGAGCTAAAGACTCTTGTATCAAGAAATAGAAAGAATAGAAGGAACCAATGAAACAGAGATAGCGATACCCGATACATATGACAATATATTTAACCCATGTTCTCATTCAATTAAAAGGGATCTTAATGTTTTTAACCAATGAACTTGCAGCTACGCGTGAAATGAACCTCTAACTGACAAACGATATGTCACAGCATAAATCTGAACAACAAAAAAACATTATGGAAGCAAATCAAAAGTGGAAATTCCTTTGTTCCAACTATTCGGAATAACCATTTTCAAATTTCAACAATTTCCCGAGAAATATCTACAAATTCTGAGTAGATATCGACAAAGTTAGGCTTTTAAAAGGGATAGCGATACCCGATACATATGACAATATATTTAACCCATGTTCTCATTCAATTAAAAGAGATCTTATTGTTATTAACCAATGAACTCGCAGCTACGCGTAAAAATGAACCTCTAACTGACAAACGATATGTCACAGCTTAAAACTGAACAACAAAAGACCCATTACGAAACATTACTGCAATTAGAAAAAGGTTTCATTCCCTTTTTTAGTCCCCTATACAATCTTCAGGTGTTAATTTTCGTTAATAACTATTTAAACCTAAGGCAACCAAATCAAAAGTGGAAATTCCTTTGTTCCAACTATTCGGGATAACCATTTTCAAATTTCAACAATTTCCCGAGAAATATCTACAAATTCTGAGTAGATATCGACAAAATTAGAAGCTTCTAAAGGCGATTTGTTTTTGCTGATAAAAAAGTAGAATTTGTATAACCATTACTTACCAGAGAGTTTGTAGTTGCTCCATTATGGAAGATCAACTTATATAAAAGAATAGAATAATCCAATTAAATAGTATAAGGGCATGTTTTGATTAATCTTTTTTCAAAACATGTCCTTTCTATTTATTCATTTATCAGGTTTCTTGGATTAATTTGATCAAACTTTGTTTAAAAGCTACACTTTTATAAATTACCAAAAAATTTCCTTGCCCTAGTTATATAGATGGAAATAGAAAAAAGGTGGATATTATATGAAATTATCAATACTTGTAGCCCCTTTTTGCATAAAAAAGAGCTGACTTAAAGACAGCTCCGATCTTCAGCTAATGCACCCGTTTAGCATTCCTGTAGAGCGTTATTTTTCAGCTTTGAAAAAAATAGGGCTCCTCAGTAAGATATGAGTAAGACACCAC
>NZ_JBHZPE010000070.1:0-14959 GCF_042787985.1 Peribacillus sp. YIM B13481 | reverse complement strand
CAGGCAAAAATTCAAAGGGAATCTCAAAAAGGGGTTCGGAATTTTTTAATTCCGAACCCCTTTTGTCTACAAACTGAAACAACTTCCGTGAGGAAGTTGTTTTTTTATTCTTTAAATAATAACAAATCATAAGGAATGTCCGGTCAAATGATCGCACGGACATTAGGGCTATTGATGTTTGGAATGGTTGAATACTTTACCGATAATTTAAAAACACAGGTTATGGATTTTATCAAAACTCGTGAAAAACTGGCAAAGGAAATTAATATATATGTAAAAAGTTCAAATGAAAAAGAAGCACTTGCACAATCTAGAAATGGTTATGAAAAAGTGAGAGGGGAAATGTTCGGGGTATTGACAGTATTTGGTATATAAGGATATTTGATCCTTGAATTAGGGGTGTACTAGTCATAGCTAAAGGAAAAGAGCTTAGTTCGTATTTTCTTTTTGTCCTTATGTACCTCTATTGAAAACTTAGTCGGATTTCTACCTGACCTATAGAATTGGTGATTCACTCTTTGTATTCCGATTGGTTCAGGGCCCTCCAAAGAGAGCCCCTACTGGGTTTATTTATTGATATTGGGATCTGTTTCATCATAAAAATCATGTGCTTCCTCGATGTTTTGAAGGTTAGCTACTTCATACACATTTCCGCCTGCCATTCCTTCATTGATGATACGGTCGATATCCAGGAAAACAGAGTCCTTGCCATCATATTCGGTATCCTTCAAAAATGTCATTTTTTCTTTATCCAAAATAAATCCCTCCAGCCTTTTCTTTAGTTTAGGCAAAGGAGAGTTTTTTATACTGTTCAGGGGTTTCAAAATCAAAAGGGGGATAGGGTTCATTCATATACATGATAGACCATTAAGTCATGTATCATGCTTTTTAGTTTGGTTTCTTCTGTTTCAGAAGGTTTGTTGGCTGTCCACTCGATGGATCCATCTTTATGATATATGGCTTGAACTGCCTGCTTGTTGAAATAAAAGGAAATTTTCCATCCTGGCAAATTTTTATGCAGTGGTGACCATTGAAAATGGGTGATCATATGTATAACCTCCATATATGCTGTCTCTCATTTCATTATAATGGAAAGCGGCAGCTGGAGGTGTTATTTTATTTTCAGGTTGGAAAAAGTTAATTCGATGAAAAGGTTTTTTAAATGCAAAAGCCTGTTGACTTCAATTTCCTCTTCATCGAACTGCATGGGCTTTGAGTTCACTTCGTATATGAAGAGCGAGCCTGTTTCGTCTTCCCCAATATCAATGGAAAACTCACCGAGAAAACCGACTTTATTAGAAAGAATCTCTCCGCATTTTTGAGCGATATTCGCTAATTTTAGATTCAAGCTTCTTGATTGCAGGTTTTGATAAGGGAAAAGCTTACCCCCTTGTGGAGTGTGGGTAGTGATTTCCTGAGTTTGTGACATCCTTACTGCTTTGCCGGTCACTTTATAAAAACCTTTTTCATAATGGACGAGAATCCGGTAATCGTAACGATGTCCAAGAAGTTTTTTTGGGCTGATCGCCTGTTGGGCAAGGTAGCTTCTTTTTAATAAATCCTTTTTTTTCGTTTCCCAGAATGAGGTGAAATCAGGGAAGGATTCACTATGCTTCAGGCTATTGAACAAAAGCGTATCATCATGATTTTTGATGATCGTATAAATGCCCTTCCCTTGGCTTCCTTTGCAGGGTTTAAGGTATATATGCCTGTGGGTTTCCAGAAAAGCATCCAGGCAATCGCTGTTCCTTAGAATCATGGTGGGTGGAAGGTGATTGGTGAGGGATCCATCTTCCATTAAAGCTTCGAACATTACATATTTATCAAGAAAACAAGGGTTGAATAAGTTCATTCTATATTCTTTAAGGTGAGTGATAAGACGTTGGAATTCCTCTGACGCCTCATAGCCCCTTGAGGGGATTCGGTTATAGACGATGTCTGGGAGCGGCATCTTACACTCAATCCACTTGTTTGAAATGGAGGAAAAAACATACCCTCTCAACGTCTCGGAGTGAAGGGCATTTCCTGTGAATGCAAAGGTCAGAATCCCGTGCTTCAATAAAAATGATGATAGGTCCCGAAAAAGGGTCAAGTTTCCTCCCAAGCCTGATTCCTTTTTGGGATTGGAAGCAGTCAAAATTCCAACGACAAGCATCCGGTTACCTGGAAATACTGTGATTGGAATTAGGGGTTGATTCAAATGGTCCTTTTTATAGCTTATTTCCTCTACGGCAGCTCCGGCGAAAAGTTCCGCATTCTCTTCGGTGTGGTACCAGTTTTCAGAGGGGATATCGTAGAAAATGTTCATCGCTGTACACTGATTGAATTTGTAATGGTCTGTTCCGTAAGATAAATGGCATAATCAAGGCTTAGCTTTCTGGTTAGCAATTCGAAATCCTTGAGCTTTGGATGGGAAAAGATAGAACGTCCTGGTTTGGAATTGGCCTCAAACATCCAAACCTGCCCTTTTTTATCCAATCCAAAATCAAAACCTATTTCTGCAATGATGCCGTCCAAGTGCCTTTCCATACTATCACTTAAAACCAGTGCAGCCTCCGATAGCTTTCGTTCGACTTCTTTCGCCTCATCGTCATCTCCAAACAGTTCGGCAACCGTTTTGATGACGCCCCCGCTTTTAATATGGGTCGTGACGCTGCCGGCACCGGCTATTTTTGCGGCGATCGCGGTTACCTGCCATATTCCATTACTGTCCTTGTTCGTATGGACCCGGAAATCTACAGGGCGTTTTTCAGATCGAATTAATGGGACGCCCTGCTGTACGATAAGATTCTCAAGGGGTCGGTCATGAAAGATATGTTTAACGATGGCTTCCAATGTGGAAAACTTTTGCAATTTATTTTCTTTTGCCTCATTTTTATAGCGGCAATAGTAAACATCTTCATGCTTATCATAAATAATTTGATGAATGCCTAGTCCGAGACTGCCGTGAATTGGTTTAATATAAACTTGGCGGTAATGGGAAAGAAGGGTTTCCACCACGGATATGGATTGAAATGGATACGTTTCAGGTAAATAAGGCAGTGCCCGCTCATCCGCGCATAACCTTTCATTTACATCCCATTTATTGAAAAAACCTGGATTATACCATGGAATGGTATATTCTTTTTGAAATTTATGCTTCACCTCTTTTGGTCCATCGCGGTTTTCCGTCAAACGATTGGGGAGGCGGTCATAGATGACATTTGGAAAAGGAAATTCACAAATGTGCCAGTCATCGTTCTCAAACACATAACCTTTGATTGTCTCCTCATCCCAATTGATTACATTTTCTCCAAAAACAAAGGGGATACAGCCTGTTGTCCGGCTCAGTGAAAGGAGCTTTGCAAAAAAATCCGATCTCTCCCCCAATGGTTTGTTGGAAATGCCAGTGAAGCCTGAAGAAAAAATTCCGACAAGCGGACCAATATGGATGCTCTTGCCGTATATGAATAAATGAAGAGGAATATCGGTCTGATCGAATATTAGCGATTCCGCAAGACTTTCTGATAGGACGATTGATTGATTGATGGCCGGGTTTTGTTTAACGATGGCAGGACATGAATGCCGCCCGAAATAAATTAATTCAATCTCTGCCAAATCTCCAAGCTCTGAAGGGTAGAATAGAACATTGCCAGGGATAGCGGCAATTTCGGCAGGATAAGTCTTTCTCACTTTCTATTCACCTGCTTTCTGAAGATGATCGGCTAAATACCGGCTATATTGAAATGGTGCACGATGAATATCTTTCATGGCCTCCGGCTGAATTGCCTGAATGATTTTCCTGCCGGGTTTCGAGTTGATGTCCATTATCCATATTTGCCCTTTTTTATCGATACCTAGATCAATTCCCAACTCGAATAACCTTTCAAAAACGGCCTCGGTTTCTCTAGGAAGGGTGCGAAGGATATGCTGGATCTTTTGTTCGACAGCAATCGAAATCGTTTCCGGGTTTTTTTTGATGAAAGTATCCAATGAAATGGCTTCCCCGCCCGTGGCGAGATTTGATGTAATTCCGTCTTTTTGTCCAGTGCGAATTCCGCGGCCCCGTTCCATCCATTGATTCTTCTCGTTTTTTTGTAGTAAAATTCGTAAATCGAATGGCTCGTTTTTTTCGTTGCAAAGATCCAAATATGGCTGGCAAAGGTAACGGTATCGATTTAATAAATGATGCAGCCATTTGTTCAGCTGAGATGTGGAGGTGAATTGGCGATCGTATTTGGTGCCTTTTTTCGTCATGGAAACCAAAGTTCCGTCTGCGGTTTTTGATAGAAGATAGATACCTGTACCGCCTGCACCGAATTCAGGTTTAATAATCACCTTATCCAGGCGTTCCAAATGATCGGTAATATCTTCAGGTGTTGTCACTTGAAAGGTCTCTGGGAAAAATGCCTGTAGGAGTGGATGATTTTTTAGGATTTGGTAAACTTCCCATTTACCAGGAAGTCCAAGCCCTAAGAAATTCGAGTTATCTTTTAACCAATCGATTTTATCTCGCGTTTCCGTTGACTCACGGGATAATCCATGAAAACAGCGATCATATACAAAATCAGGTAAATCAAAGGACGTTGGAATCCATGTTTCATTCTCGGCATCAAAACGCTCGCCCCGCACTTTTTTTAGATCCCTATCAATATTTTCCGGTGTGAATTTACAAACTTTCATATTAAATGATTTAGCGGTTTTGGCTATTTCGGTGAAGTAATTGTTTTCATGTGAATCCGACGTGGCCATTAATCCTATTAACACGTGCTAGCAACTCCTTTTATGGATAGTTTTCGCGGTTAAGGACGAGCATGAAATCTATGATGGATTTTACTGATGGACGAAAGATTTCATAGCTGCCTTGAAATTTTTTCGATGGTTTCGAATTCACTTCGATGATCCATGGGTGTGTATCGGTATCCAGTGCTAAATCGATTCCGAGCTCGCCGAATGAATCGTCATGGTTTTCGACCAAGGCCTGGGCTGCGTTTTTAGCCAGCCGTACGAGCTTTTGATATATGTGGCTGGCTTCATGAAGGTCAAATGCTTCCCTTAGGAAATCTGGCCCGTTTTTCATTAATCCGCCTTGTGCAAGATTGGAAACAATAGTGCCTGGGTCTCCAATCCGGGCAACCATTGATGTAACTTTCCATTGAAGCTGATCATTCCGGTGAAGCAGTATGCGGAAATCAACTTTTCTCTGATCAGTTTCGAAAAGGGAAATCCCCTTTTGAAGAATGAAGGCTTGTTTTCTGGAAAATCTTTTTAAGGCGTTATACAATTTTTCATCCGTATCTGCAAAATGTACATCCCGGAGATGTCCGGAGTGCTCGATTTTCCATTTTTCAGCTACTTGCGTTAACCTGCAAATATTCCTGCCTTGACTGCCAGATGCCGGTTTGAAGTAGATTACCGAATGCTTTTCTATAAATGTCAAGAACGGCTCCTTTTCGTTAAAAGGTATCGTATCAGGCAAATTTGGCAGCAAATCATTTTCTGAGATCAATAGCTCATGTACATCATATTTGGAAAGGAACCTTCCATTGAACATCGGTATCGACAGTGCCTCCAGTTCATTTTTGAACAGCTCGAAAGAATGCGATGCTTCAAGTTTGCGCGAATGAATCCTGTTATAAAAGACATCAGGAATGGGGAGGGGCAAGATGTGCCAGCCATCTGGCCCTGTCTGATATCCTTCTACTACTCCATCTTTAAGCGACTGAAGTTTTACTAAATAGAAGGGGATACCCTGTTGATTACAGTATGATTTCATTTCCTGATAAAATTTTTCCATTTCGCCGAATGTCCCGTCTTGCAAGGGAGTCTGGTTCATGAGTGCAGCGAAGAAAGGGCCTATTTTGATTGACCTTCCTTCCTTATGAAATGAGACGGAAATTGGATCTGGAAAAGCAGGTAAGGATAAAATCTGGTTCATGTCAAATGAAAGTTTCAATGTAGGCATTGATGAAGGGAATGGTTGGACAAGCACAGGGACGGAACGGCATCCAGCCATGATCGTAACGGGTTCTCCAAATTGAAGGCCCCATTCCTCAAATAGTTTTTCTTCGATAAACAGAAGCGCCTTCTTTCTAGTCACTGCAGGGTTTACCGTAATGAAAACTTTCTGATGGTTAAGGTTCATAATAATTCCCCGTTTGCACTAAGTTTGATATCCTTTTATAATTAAATGATGGGCAAAAGTGGATAACACATTCTATGTTTTTTTTATCAGAAGGTGTCATTAAGCCCATAGTTCAAGCAATAAAAGGAGAAATTTTCTTGGATGAGTTTTGGATAAAGATACTGTTTATGGTCGTCGTAGGTGCTGTAATAGGAGGTTTCACCAATTTATTGGCTATCCGAATGCTATTCAGACCTTATAAACCAATCTATATTTTCGGGAAACAGCTGCCGTTGACACCAGGGTTGATCCCGAAGCGGCAGGATGAGTTAGCGAAACAGTTGGGTAAGTTGGTGGTTGATCATTTAATCACGGCAGAGAGCATCCAAAGTAAAGTCATCAATGATGCCTCTATACAGAATATGAAAATTTTCGTTCAGGCAGAAGTAAAGAAAGCATTGTCCACGGAAAAAAGTACTGCTCAATTGCTTGATCAATTGGGAATGAAGAATTCTTCATTCTCGATAGAACAGAGATTACAAGCATTCATTCTTGGTAAATATGAAACATGGTCGGAAGAGAACCGGAACAAAAGCTTGAAGGATATCGTCCCGCCGCAGATTCAGCAAAAAGCCCTTGACTCGATTCCTGATATGTCACGATTCATCGTAAAAAAGGGAAAAGAGTATTTTAACAGTGCAGAAGGCAAAGGCCGTCTTGAAGACATGTTGGATGATTTCTTCAAGGAACGGGGCAAGATGATCAATTTAATTCAGATGTTCATTGGAAACGAAAAGTTAATTGATAAGATCCAGCCGGAAATCATAAAATTCTTTGAACAATCCCGAACGATTGATATATTGTCAGGGATGATGATGAAAGAGTGGGGAAATCTGGAGAAATGGGATGTAGAGAAAATCGAGGAATTGATCGGTAAAGAAACGATTAGACAATTGATTACCGAAAAAACGGCAGAAATGATGCCAGTCTCTTCTATCATGAATAAGCCAGTTCGAGAATTGACAGCCAGTTTCACTAACACCATTGTGGAAAAAGGTGTCCCGATTTTCGTGGGAAAAGGTGCCGAGTATTTAATCAATCATTTTCAGCCGCTATTCCAAAAACTTCACTTGGACGATATCGTGGAAGAACAGGTTTCGTCATTTTCGGTGTCCCGGCTTGAGGAAATGGTCGTTTCAATCACTAAGAGAGAATTGTCCATGATCACATACCTCGGGGCTTTGCTTGGTGGAATCATCGGTTTATTTCAAGGTTTCGTAACTGTTTTAATAGGATGACGTGTAATTCTCAAGCGGATTTGTTATAGTGGAAAAGATGTAGGAATACAATGATTACAGGGAGGGGAAATAAATGAATAACGTATATGATGCAGCGTACGAAATGGAAAAGGCGATTAGGGCAAGTAATGAATATGCCGACTTGCAACGCTTATATGATCTTGTCAATTCTGATGAAGCAACAAAAGGAATGTTTGAAAACTTCCGCAATCTGCAGATGTCATTGCAGCAAAAGCAAATGATGGGACAGGAGATCGCTCCAGAAGAGGTTGAGCAAGCACAAAAGACGGTACAGCTTGTCCAACAAAACCCAACCATCTCACAATTGATGGAAGCTGAACAACGGATGAGCATGGTAATCGCAGACCTCAATAAAATTATCATGAAGCCGCTTGAAGATTTATATGGCTTGCCTGAGCAACAGCAATAAGAGTTGGAGACTCCCTTCTATAATGGTTGGGAGTTTTTTTGTTCCCAAGAATGTACCGTATGCAAGGGTCATGAACTACTATTTGTTCTACTCTCTAAATTTTAGTCATAAATTTGAAAGAGGATACTACAGATGGGGGAGATCAGCATGGTATATCGTCTACTTGCGGTCAATATCGACGGGACATTGCTCCAGTCGAATGGCCGTTTAAATAAATCGACTAAAGAAGCAATCGATTATGTACACCAAAAAGGTGTCCATGTTGCACTTGTAACTTCAAGAAACTATCATTCAGCAAAAAAAGTGGCCAAAGCCCTAAAAATAAATCCGATGATCGTTGCTCAGCAAGGAGCTTTTGTCGGAGCTTCCATTGAAAAGCCCATTATGGTAAAAAGAATTTCAGAAGAACTGACTGCAGAGCTTGTACAAATGCTTGAAAAGGCCACGTGCCAAATTTTGCTCGTCCATGAAAAATACTCGCTGGGAAATCGGGTGAACCTCCCGGAGAATTTACTTGGCAAAACGGTTATGTATCTGAATGATCAAAATATTTATGCGCAAAATTATGTGGATGATATCAGTGAAGAGCTCATTGACCAGCCGATGGCCCCTACGAAAATGGATATAATATTTTCAGAAAAAAGTGATCAAAATGATATGCTGAAATTAATAAAGGAAATGTTCCCTGAGGTAGATGCAATCTTGCATCCAGGACATAAGCTGACAATTGTTCCAAAGGGTGTTTCTAAATGGAGTGGTGTATTGTATTTAGCTGATCATTTAGAGGTGAAAAGAACGGAAATCGTCTCGATTGGAGATGGATTGGATGATATGGAGATGATTGCCTGTTCTGGTCTGGGTGTTGCCATGGGCAATGCGGATGAGGAAGTTAGGAAAGTGGCAAAATGGGTGACGCGCTCCAATGATCAAGATGGTGTGGCCTACATGCTAAGGGAATTTTTCCGGAAACAGCATCCAATCGATTTTCTGCAGAAGATGAATATGCTTAAGTGAATGTCGGGCTCCTTCATATAAAAGGGGCCCCATTCACATAATGCCGCTTTACGAGGCCTGGTATTTGTCATAAATAATTCTAAGCATCTTTCCATAAACTAAAGGAAATCAGTAATGGAAAGGAAGAATTCAATGGGTGTAATCAACGCGAAAGAGGTTCAAGTCGGCGACGAGGTTTTTGTGATTTATAATAATCCCCATGTTCCTACCGTTTCGAATATAAGGGCAGCGGAAATTGTCCCGCATCCCAAAGATCCAAATGCAGTTGCCTTGTTCTTGAACGATACATTTCATACTATTGAAGATGATGATGCATTGTTCTCTTCGGAAGCCGCAGCAGAAAAAGCATACAGTGATTATATGGATAACCAGGACCAGATGACTTGAGAAGACGTGTACGGAGAAAGAATGAAAAAATGAAAGCCCTCGCCTTAGCGGGGGCTCCTTTTGATAATTGGCCTACAGCATCGATCTTCGCAGAAGCGCAGAATTTGACCCATATGAAAAGTTTTCGTCAAATAGCCGCAAGATTGACCATTTCGCCATACGTTATAAAACCTTTGAAAGGTTTCTCTAGTTTTTCATTCAGGCGTTCTTCGGGAATGGAGAGAAGGCGGTCGTATTATTCTTTGAATTGTCGACTCAGTACTTCAATGGCTGGAACGGCGTTTATCCATTCGGAAGGACTAGTGCCTTCAGCGAATGAATCAGCATATTACGCAGGGAGATTGCCGACTTTTTAGGGTGGTCAAGAAAGAATTTTTCCGATACAAACAGGGGGTGACCTAGATGCCATTTAATGTTGTTGTTGAAACCCTATGGTTAAATGGTTGGAAGTCAGGGGTAATGCGATCAATGGTCATTTCAAAAAAATCCCCTCTAATAAATTAGAAGCGTTACTTTAATGGGTTCATATATGTAACTCCTATTATGCATGAAATCAAATCCTTGTTCATAAAAAAAACTGTCACCCATTTTCAGAGTGACAGCCTGTGGCTTAATCAGTTAGTAGATTGAATGAAGAGTTTCATTGCATGAATTTGTCCAATGTGATTGGCTTCGTGCAAGACTACGAAATTAATGAATTCCCCCACTGTTTCCATTCCGTTGAAAGGCTTTGCTGTTTTCTCTGTCAATCGTTCTTCAGGAATTTCAAGAAGTCGGCCAAGTTGTTCTTGCAGCTGTTGCTTTAAAACTTCAACGGAAGGTACATCCCCGGTCCAGTCGGAGGGTTTCGAGCCATATCCAAATAGCTGGCTGTAATTCGCTGGCAATTCACTGTTGGATTTCAATAAAAAATTTTCGGCTGCAGTAAGGACATGTCCAAGATGCCAATGGATTGTATTATTAAAACCTTCAGGCTGCACATCCATGAACTCTGGTTTGATTCCCTCGATTTCTTTTAAAAGACTGCCGCGCATAACCGTTAGCTGATTTTTTACATAATTCATTTTACATTCCCCTTTCAATCTCTTTTTAATAAAGACTATCTCTTGAAATTATAGCAAGGATATTTCAATATTATCAAACTTTAGACATGTCTTTTCAAAAGGTTTGGAAGAAGGGGCCACAATGATGTTGACGACACAGTCGGCGAAAAAGGTATACAAAACGATGGTTGAGCAGGCAATGCAGGAAACTGAGCTGATTTTGATGGTAAAAGGCTGATAATGGATCACTTGCTTTTCGAATCCTTCAGATGAGAAGGACTCTGTACTCTTATTGGAAGGATATAGTCATCTGGGCTCATTATTATTGAAACATGAAGTGGATGGGAAAATCATTACAGATCTCGATGAAATGCTTTCCTCGTTAAGCAGCCTGGCAGGGTACCATTTACATTATCATACTGGTGTGGGTGTGGGTCTCTGTTTAGGCAAGCTTCTGTTCACGACGATTTTAAGCATCCCCTTTGTCAAAATTTCTTTTTCCAAAAAAGTCAATCGTTCACTCATCCGATTGACAGGTGTGATAAGCATGGTTTTCGGTTGGGTTTGGTTGAACGCAGGCTATAGCCCAAGGGATACCGGGGGCATGAACTGACAAGTAAAAAACTTGAGGTTTTTTTTACTGCTTAAAACGATAAACATTCCTATTACTCTTTTGAGTGGACTAGTATAATGAAATATATTGGATAAATAATCCACCTAGGTATGAGGAGATGACATGTAATGAAAAGGAAACCATTCCTGCTTGCACTTAGCCTATTATCAATAACATTTACCGCAGGTTGTACAACAAAGCAAGAACATATTTCCATTCAAAAATATGAAGGTAAAAACTACAAATTCGAAGCATATAAAGAAAAGATAGAGATTGAAAGAACAGAAAAAACAAAAGAGATAATTAAGAATGCTGACTGGGACAAATACGAGTTGGAGAAAGGTCATCCTAAGGCGGACTATATCTTTTATTTTAATGATGATAAAGATGAAGGGAAGATACCCGTGTATTATGTTTGGGTTAATTCCGAAGAAAATAGTGTGGAATTGACGCGGGATAAACATAGCCAGTTTGTACAGTTAAATAGAAAGGATTCTGAAACGCTTTTAAGACTGTTGCACTAATTAAAAGAAAGTGGATATCCAAGTCCTGTCATTTCAAAAACATTATAGAAATCTATGTACATTAACGAAAATCAGTTAGTTAAGTACTCTTTTGGAGGGATTTATGAGGAAAATGACTTTGTTTAATGGAAAAACGATTGAAATCGAATGTTTAAGCTGTGCTTTAACGAGTGGGGAAATAGAAGCGGATGGTGGTGCAATAGTCGAAACCGAGTATTTTCATGCTCACCAAGACGTTGCATATCCCATTGTAGGTTTAGTTATTTTAGCATCCAAACGCCATATTAAGTGCTTTGATGAATTATATGACTTGGAGAAGGTTGATTACATAAACATATTATCCAAGATTAGAAAAGCTCAAAGGGAGGTACTAGGGATAGAACATGTTTATTATTTTTACAATGAGGATACTCCCCACCACTTTCATACTTGGATGGTTCCTCGATATGAATGGATGTACGATTTTGGACGTTCGGTGGAATCTGTTAGACCGGTTTTGCTCCATGCAAGAAATAAGTTGAATAATGATGAAAATTTTAAAAGTTTACTTGATGGAATCAAGGCTTTAAAAAAAGAACTAAACCCTTAATTATTCCTTGTTCCTCAAACAGATGCGGGAGCTCCATAAAAATAAAGAGACCACTCAAGCGGTCTCATTTGTTTGTACAAAAATCAACAATAATGTTTGAAAAAGTTGAATTAAACCGGGCTTCAAAAGGGCAAGTCCGGTAAAATCTTTTCATTATTCTCAGGCTGGATCAATCTTCTTATTCGTTGTCCTTAATAATGGCATGGTGCAACAACGGAAAGAGCCACCGGACTTGATGATTTCGCTTATATCAACTTCTATGACTTCGTATCCGCGTTCACGAAGGTGACTATTTACCTTTTTATTACATGGGAGGCTGAATAATTTTTTATTCCCAATGGAAAGCACATTGGTCCCTAATGTGAATTGTTCTTTTATAGTCACCTCAATTATGTCATAACGTGAAGCTAATAAATCCAACTCTTTTTTTGTAAAGGACTCTGGAAAAATAAGCGCCTCTGTTGGTGATATGATATTGAAAACGCAGTCTAAATGAAGGAATTTTTCAATGAAAGGCACCGCAATGATTTCGTATTCCGGTAATATGGTTTGGAGATGCTTAATAGATGTTTCATTCGTTCTATCACTGACTCCAATATAGATGGTTTTTCCGTCGATAATGACATCCCCTCCCTCTATATGGTTTTCGCGGAGGTTGAAAAATGGGATACCATTCGTTTCGAGCCAGGATTTCAATAATAGTTCCTCACCCTGCCTGATACCTGTAGCCATCTCGGCTACGTAAACGGTATTGCCAAGAGTGAAACCGATATCTCTCGTAAATACCTGTTCTGGATATGTATATTTAGGCGGAAGTTTGATGACTTCAATCCCTTCATGTTCAAGTGCCTTAATAAATTGGGCGTGCTGCTCCCTGGCAAGTTCCTTATCGATATTTTTTTCTATAAACTCTTTTTGCGTTTCGTTAATGATTTCACGGATTTCCATATAACGAGGTTCACATACGATCACCCGTGATAGCTTTGAATATTCGCTCGCACAATATGCCTCAAGTTCTTCGTTTATCTTGTTTACCATAAATGAGCTCCCTTTTAAATATAATTGTATCTTTACTATTACCTCTTTTTCTGGAAAGAAACATAAAAAATAGGTCGTTGCCTCGCTAATCTTTGTCTTTAACTTAAAAACGGGCCGTTGACCTACAATTCCGACATTCTTAGAACTGCAGCTGAACGATTAGAATATTTTTAAAAAAGGATCTGGTTGATATTATCCCCTTAAAGTAGACAGTGTAAAAAGTCCATGAAAAAACATGGATGTTACACAATTTCTTGGAGGGAATTTTATTATGGCTAAAAAAAAGGGGGTAATTTTCAAACTTATTCAGAGGAATTCAAGATTCAGGTTGACCAAAGTTATTTAAATAATGAGGGTAGCCAATCTGCTATAGCGAAAAAGTATGGTCTTAAAAGTAAAAAGCACCTAGGGATAAAGGATTATTTTTTTTCTGGTCGAATATATAATGAATACGTTTTCAATACAAGGGGGAGATTGGAATGATGGATACTCCATTAATCATGACTCAAATCATTGAGAGAGCTGAAAAATATTTTCCGAAGAAAGAGGTAGTTTCGCGTACGGATGGTGGAATTCACACTTTTACGTATGCTGAAATTGCTGCGCGTACAAGAAGGCTAGCTAGTAACCTTGAAAAATTCGGTATTAAAACAGGTGACCGTGTTGGAACACTTGCCTGGAACCATCATCGGCATTTAGAAGCTTATTTTGCGATTCCTTGTCATGGCGCTGTCCTACATACAATTAATATGCGTCTTTCTCCTCAACATGTTTCTTATATCATCAATAGTGCGGAAGATCGATTATTACTGATAGATCCGGATGTCATCCCCCTGTTAGAAGCGATTAAAGATGAGTTAACGACCGTGGAAGGATATATCTTAATGACCGATAAAGATGAGCTGCCTGAAACGACACTTTCACCAATTTATCATTATGAAAAGTTATTAGCCGAAGGGAATCCAAAACAGCCCTTCATTCAAGCTTTGGATGAAAATGCTCCTGCCGGCATATGTTATACCTCCGCCACGACCGGGAATCCAAAAGGTGTGGTTTATTCACATCGCGGGATTTTGTTGCATGCGATTGCACTGGGACTTGCTGATTCTACAGCAATAAGCGAACGGGATGTGGCCCTTGCAGTCGTGCCCATGTTTCACGTGAATGCTTGGGGCATGCCTTTTGCCAGTGTTTGGTTTGGCACTAAGATGGTTTTGCCTGGACCCTACTTCACCCCAAAAATTTTGGCAGAGCTTATAGAAACGGAGAAGGTTACAATTGCAGCAGGGGTTCCGACGATATGGCTGGGCCTATTGAAGGAGCTGGAAGAAGGTAGCTATGATATGAGCAGCATTCGCGCAGTTTTATGCGGAGGGTCGGCTGCCCCAAAAAGCATGATTAAAACCTTTGAACAAAAGTACGGGATTCCATTCCTGCATGCCTATGGAATGACTGAAACAAGCCCGCTCGTTTTTGTTTCCAAACCAAAAAGCTACCAGGAAGACCTCCCTGAAGAAGAACTATATGAGTTGAAGGCCAAGCAGGGCCTTGTCTCGCCAATGATTGAAATTAAAGTGATCGGCCAGGACGGCGAAGTAAAACCTGATGGAAAAGAAATGGGCGAATTACTAATTAGAGGTCCATGGATTGCGAATGAATATTTTAAGGATGAGCGGTCAGAGGATACATTTAAAGATGGCTGGCTTTATACCGGGGATGTTGTCACGATTGATGAAGAAGGATTCGTGAAAATCGTCGACAGGACTAAAGACTTGATTAAAAGCGGCGGTGAGTGGATTTCTTCCGTTGATATAGAGAATGCATTAATGGCCAATGAAGGACCCTTTGAGGCGGCGGTGATTGCAGTGCCTCACGAAAAATGGCAGGAACGACCGATTGCTTGTGTTGTTTTGAAAGACG